>DATMYU010000263.1:0-3909 GCA_035560775.1 Desulfosporosinus sp. | reverse complement strand
ATATAAAACAACTCATGTTATATAAAATAGTGCTCCCAGAATTCTCCGCTTGTCCGTGATAGTCCTCTATCAACGCTCTCATTACACCGCCACAAACCATACCTTCATCTTCGGCTATTTGACCTGTCATATCGATATCATGGATCTTTGAGCTACCACTTCCTATAATCTGCCAAGCAGCATTAATGACTTCTCCTTCAGCACATCCACCGCCGATACTTCCCAGAGACTTTCCATAGGACCAGACAAGCATTTTAGCTCCTGCTTTTCTCGGGACCGAACCTTTTGTCTCAATTATTGTAACAAGTGCCTTTGACTCACCCGTATCTTTACACAGTTCTTCCAGTAAAAGCCGGTCAAGTTCAGGCCAATTTACCTTTACAGAAGCTGTATCCTTGGTTGATTTGCTGGCAAGTCTTCTAAAGCTAATGACCTGCGCTAATATGGATATGGCAATCTCTTCAGGTGTTATTGCTCCAATGTCAAGGCCGATGGGAGCATGAACCTTATCTAGCAGTTCAGCTGGGTAACCTTCCTCCAAAAGCTGCTCTCTAATAATATTCACGCGCCGTTTAGAGCCAATCATTCCTGTATAGGCTGTCTTATAGTTCAACACCTGTTTTAGGCAATCTAAATCATGCCGGTGTCCCCTGGTCACAATAACTACGATAGAAAATTCATTCAGATTAAGTTGAGTAAAGCAATTATTAAAGCTTTCACAAATCACCTGTTCTGCATCAGGGAATCTATTCTTGTTGGCGAACATTGGCCTATCATCAACAACCGTCACTGAAAATCCGATTTTAGAGCCAAATTCAACTAAAGGCTTCGCAATATGCCCGCCACCCAAAACTATGAGCCGCGATTCCGGGAAATATGGCTCAATCAAAATATTTGCACCATTCGAAGCTTGAAAATATTGAAGGTTTCCTGTCTCCAAAGCAAATTGTGCCTTATGAACAATTGTTTCATCCAGGTAATGTATCGTTTGGGAAGTAGACAACTGCTCTGCGGTGAGAATGATTTTTTTAGGTGAAGAATCTCCCCCACTCTCTCCATCGTTGATTGTTGTAATCACAGCAGCTTTTTTTCCATTATTTAATTCACTTTTCAAACTCCTGTAAATATCTGAGCTCATCCTATTTCCACACCCTTTGTATTCATTAACTCATCGTTCTTTGCTCCCACTGCCATCTGCGGCATGTCATATCCCAGCTAAGCTGGTTTATGCAACCATAAGGCTGACTTATTTTGAATATATCCTTCAAAGGGAAATCTAATAGCTTACTCAATATCACCCGGTTAACTCCTGCATGGCTGATAACGAGAGTATTTCCCCTAGTATTTTCAACGATGGATTCAAAGGCAGGCATGACTCTTTTTTGCAGCTGTTCAAAACTTTCTCCTCCCGCCGGAATAAATACATCAATAGTTGCCCCCCTTTTTTCATACATTTCGCGGAAGTGGTCGAATACATAATTTATTGTCCGGTTTTCCCATTCCCCCATATTAATTTCCTTCAGTTCATTAAGTACTAGGCTATTCGTATTACTACCCTCAAGCAGGATCTCTGCAGTTTGCCTACATCTGTTTAACGGACTGGTAAAAGCCTTATCAATCTCAATACCTGAAAAATACTCCTTCAGCCTGGTCACTTGTCTGATACCAGCATCACTGAGCGGCAAATCAGTGACCCCTATATAACGTTTTTCGCTCCCATAATCAATTTGTCCATGTCTAACCAGGAATATCTTTCCATCCATATCCAAAGCCCTTGCCTGTTGCTGCCTCAATTTTTTTGATTATTTTATCAGCGGCATCCCTTCTATTTTTTATTTTTCTCAATACTTCAAGGTTATCTTGATATTTATTTAGGGACTGCTTGAATCTCTCCTCAATAGATATTACTTGATCTTCTCTAACAAGTTTATCCGCCAGATATAGTATTTCACTTTCCGTAATTCCCCCTTGATCATCTACTTCAATATCAGTGTGACTGCCTATAATAGAACCTACCTTCTCATACCCAATCTCTCTCAATATCTTTTCTCCAACCTGGGCATGGTTTTCTTCCTTCTTTGCTAGATCATGGAGCATGGCCGCAGCCTTCAAGGCGCCTTCATTAAGTTCGTATCCTGCGTTACTTAGACTGTGAAAAATTTCACTAGACACCTCTGAAACTCTTCTGCAATGTCTTATTATGTTTTCCGGTACCTTATGGATGTCCAAAATGCTGCAACACTCTTCCATATCAGGTGCAGCGGCATTAAAATAGTCAAGCAGTTTTTTATAGTCTTCTTTTGTGTCCATATCCATTAGTACGGCCTTGTCAAAAACAGGTAGATATACCGAATCACAAGCATATCCGTTTAAAATTTTCTGCAGTCCGCCTTCCCCGTTACTCCTTAAAATTGCCTCTCTGTACTTGCAGTCTATTAGCGGAGGATGTCCCATTTGGCCGCAAAAATCAGGGTAAATGATACCTTTACCGCTTTCCAGATACTTGTTTATCAGCCCCTCGATTGTATACTTCTTCACATGAGGAATATCCGCTGGGTGAATAAAAAAAGCTGAAACACTGGTGTCCAAAGCTTTAACGCCTTTTATTACCGAGGTGAACATTCCTTCTGCATGGTTTTCATTTTGTAGGCACATCACTCCTGACTCTCTGAGTTTTGCTGCGACTTCCGTGCCTTTGTAACCTGTTACAACGATAATATTATTAATTCCAGCGCTTTTATAAGCATCGATAATTATTTCGATGACTGATTTTTCCCCAAATTTCAGAAACGGCTTAAAACTCCCCATTCTTGAGGAATAGCCACCGGATAGAATAATGGTTGTAATGCTGGTATTATTCAAAGTCTTAGTTCCCCTAAAATTGCTAATCCGGTCTTCAAGCAGCGTCACTCTCATGATTAGCTCCTTATTCCATCCCACATTTATTCTCTATTTCCGAATTCGAAATCATGATCCGCCAGTATTTCTTGTACCTTTATATAACTCTTTAGCAGAATGTTGCCACATTTTAATCGATACTCTTGTTTGGTAGACCAATCTATTATACTGACTACACCGATAAGATCTTGGCAATCAGTACCTCCAAATTCTGTTTCAAACCACTCTGTATATTCATCTGCCATCCTGGAGTAACCTGGTTTTGAAAATTCAAGGTCATTCCCTTTTCCTGCATAAAGACCCAGGATCGCAATTCCCGCAGTTATCACTCCACAGATCTTCGGAGCAGTACTGCCAACACCTTTACAAAAACCATTTAAAGCTCTTAATAAATCCTCATTCTCTTTTTCTTCTTCATCCAGGGCCATTTTTACCATAATTTGAGTACAGCAATAGCCTGCATTGAATAGCTTAAACATTTCCAAAGCCATATCATCCAAGCTTTGTCCCTCCTTTTGGGGTAACGTAACCATCATAAAATGCCCGGGTTAAATACTCAGGTGCCATAATCACATTATTTATCCTCGAGTCCTTTTTCGACCTCCAACATCTTGCCCAGAGCCAGATCCTCTCCGATAAATACATTATTACACTGAGGGCACTTCATCAGTTCCACTTCAAAATTTCCTCCCAGGTAAGCTACCTTCACCTTGCAAAGCACCAATTTTTCTTTGCATTTATCACAGATCCATGGCATGTCATGTTCATTTTCCTCTCTCATGCTCTACTCCTTCACTATTTCTAGTCTTGGGCTGTAACCAGTTATTACATGAATTTTGTCTTCTTTCTCATGCCACCCCATATCCCTGGTGCGATGATGGAATTGAATTCGTGTTTTTCAAGCCTGCAACTATAATAATATGCAAAATTCGTGCCAACAAAAAACCCCCACCAAGGCGCGGAGGTAATTGACTATCATTAATTTTTCTAAAAATTGTTCCGTTATTGAAC
>DATMYU010000262.1:0-3395 GCA_035560775.1 Desulfosporosinus sp. | reverse complement strand
ACATATTCCCTGTCCAAAAATATGAACTAAGAATTAATCAGCTTTCATTCTGCGAGGCGATACCGAGCTCGATCACCTGTTTATTTCTTGAGCTACATTTATTTAGTGTTTTAGCTACGCTAGGAATTAAAGTCACAACTTCTGAGAGTTGTCGAACGGTAATGCCAAGTATTCGGCGTTAAATACGTCGCTTCTAGGATTAGTTTATCAAAATAGTCTTTACAAACACAGACTATTCAAGTAGTATATAGACATACTACTTGAATAGTCTGGAGGCTTTATTTTGGAAACAGTAAAATTATTTGACAGCGAACTTAAGATTATGGACATTGTGTGGGATAAGGAGCCTGTATCGGCTAAGGAAATTACCCTTATCGCCGCCGAAACAATCGGCTGGAATAAGAATACATCTTATACAATTATCAAAAAGCTTATTGAAAAGAGGGCCATTGAACGGACTGAACCGAACTTCATCTGTACTTCGCTTGTCAAAAAAGAAGCTGTACGGAAAGCTGAAACCCAAAGCCTTATCGACAAGCTCTATAAGGGTTCTAAACAGGCCTTTTTCGCCTCATTTATTGAAAATGATCTTTCTGATGATGAGCTTGAGGTATTAAAAAGGCTGATAGAAAAGAGGTAGTCTATGCTATCCGAACTATTCTACTGGGTACTTAATATCAGTATCATCGGCAGTGTTACCGGCTTGGTGGTTTTGTCACTGCGCAAAATCAAAGCTCTGCCACGTTTGGCGATCTATGTCTTATGGTCTCTTCCTCTGATCAGATTCTGGCTGCCTTTTGGAATTGCCAATGAATACAGCCTGCTCAACCTAATTTCAAAATTCACCACAAGGACAGTGGTTATCTGGGAAGAAGTTCCTCAGCTCACCACCACCAACAGTATAATGGGGGCCAAAGGGTATTTCCCTCTTGAATACAAAACCGACCTGCTTGAGAATGTGTTTAAAGTCGCATCCCTAGTTTGGATAATAGTTTGCTGTGCTGCCATTCTGACCTCAGTGTTGCTATACTTCTTGACAAAATCGGAGTTAAAGTCGATGGAGCTTATTAAAAGCAATATCTACAAATCTGACAGAATTGCCGCTCCGGCTGTCTATGGTATTATTCGTCCCAGAATCGTTATTCCTACTGCGCTAGCTGGTGGGGATATAGACTATATCCTCCTGCACGAACAGGTGCATATTTCACGCCGAGACAATCTATTTCGGGTGATAGCCGTGCTAACGGCCTGCTTTCATTGGTTCAATCCACTGTCGTGGATATTCTTAAAATACTTTTTTGCCGATATGGAGCTGGCCTGTGATGCAAAGGTTTTAAAAAGCCTGAACGAAAAGCAAATCAAGGAGTATGCTCTCACCATTCTCACCTGCGCCTCAGGCAAAACTTTCTTCGCCTCGGCGTTTGGGGGAGCAAAAACAAAGGTGCGAATTGAAAGTATATTGTCCTATAAAAAGCTTACACTTTTATCGTCACTCTGCTTTGCTGCCTTGATAATGGCCATTGCGGTAATCATTATCACAAATGCGACTGTTTAGGAGGTGCTGCTTTGAGAAGAGTTTTTATAATAATGCTCTGTGTTGCCTTGTTACTGACCGGATGTGTAAAGCTGGAAAGTAATAACCTGCTAAAGGCCGACAGTCTTACAATCTTTTATGGTTTCTCCAGTTATGCTATGTTTGGTGCAGATCAAGTGGTCATTGATGACCTGCTCAATCAGTTCAGCTCTCTCAACTTTGAAAAGACCACAGACGAAATGGATTTAGCGAGTGCCTTTCTTGTAAGTTTTTCCTATAGAGAGAACGATGTGAAAAAATTCTGGGTTGATAAGAACGGCGTGTTTTGGCTTGACGGTCAAACGCAAGGCTATAAGATTTCTTCCGGTTCATTTGATTATCAGCACTTAAAAGCAATCTATGAAGACAGTAAGAAGATCCCAGCGAGAACGCATTCCCGATATTTTATACGCTAACAGAATGATGTCTATGATATTTAATATGACCGCTTAAAATGACAAAGCAACTATCCTGGGAACGATTTTTGGCAAGGGATGGTTGAAACTATACGTGACAGAGGTGAATATTTATGAACTATAAAAATTTCTATTTACTATCGCTGCTTACGGTTGTTTTAGCCTCGGTTTATCCCCTATACATGGGTGTTATAACCCTGGGCAGTTATTGGCAAAATGGTTCGATTGATGTGGCTGATTATCAAAAATACATCATCCCCTACACACCGATATCTATCGCTTTAATTGCTTCGGTCACGCTCATGCCTCTAACCTTTAAGCTATTCAAACACTACACTTTACCTGTCGTTTCAGTCTTGGGAACCGTATTATTCTTTGCTTCCGAATTCGGGTTTGAACAGATCAAAGTGATTGAAGGCTATGTGCAAATGCCCCTTGAATCGTGGCAATTAAGCTTGTGCATGGCAACTCCGGAGGTTCTCCGCTCCATCGGCGAACCCATCTATGCAGCAAATAACCCGGCCTTCAAACTTCACTTTTACCTTATTGCTATTGTCATCATCCTTGCTGTCCTGAATGTGATCTATGGTTTTTCAAAAATGATCAGAGAACAGGACTTCTCTAAAAAGCGCCCGCTGATTGCTCAAGCTATTTCTGCTGTGTTGTTCATCGGCCTTTGCCTACTCGCCTGTTTTACCGCTTTCTATAGAAACGGCACACTCAATATTTCGCCGTTATCAGCGCTGCTAATGTCTGGATTCTTCACAGTGTTCGGCATTACGGTCGGTATTTATTGCGGCTCGATATTTTATGGAAAAAACAAGTTGTTAGCGAAGATCCTGCCTGCGCTAATTGCCTCGTTGACAACACTTATCATGTATATCGGTGAACTAGAGCTGATGGGCGGGGTGCTTTTCAACTATGGCAAGGGGTTCTTCTTTGAACCGCTAGAGGCAATTCCGTTCTCCGCAGCCGACCTTGTTATTATTCTGGTTTCCGGTGTGATTACATATATCGTTATGCAACGTCTTGATGACCTACGCAAAACAGAGTAATTCAGATGTATTTCTGCAAGCAAAAAATGACCCACAAGGAAGGCGGAGCCATGTTATTCACCGCCAGTGATTGTACTCCCCATTGACCTGATGATAAATGTACGCTTCGACAAACTCTTTAATTTCTCCATACGATTACCTCTTTATAGTTGCAATAGACTACGAGTCAATTGCAACTCAATTATAATCCCGACTGACGGATAAGTCAGCCGGGATTATTAATTGATTGTCTAAGCATGTACTTAACGAGTACAACTTAAGGCATTTCTCTAACGCTTGAGTCTTAGCTTTGGCGGGTATGAGCGCTGACATAAAAAAGAAGAGTTCTAAATAATTCAGCCATTACATAAT
>DATMYU010000261.1:0-2357 GCA_035560775.1 Desulfosporosinus sp. | reverse complement strand
GATCTATACTTATTACTTAATAGCCCATAAAAATGAACGAACAGAAAAAAATGATGTGCCTGTAAAGGAGAGAAGACTGCAGGAAGAGTCCTTTCAAGATATATTAGGACGGATTGTAGTAACCGGGGTAGGCTTCTTTGTTGCTAATTTAACAAAAGGCTTTGAGTTGGTTCCACAGAAGGGACTTCTATCACGGTTCACGACAATTCCTGCTCTGCTCAGCTTAGGATTATCGAAATCTATTTTTCAAAGTGGCATAAAATCCCTAGTAGTTGCGAAAAGACCTAATGCAGATACTCTTACTATGGCCTCAATTATCACTTCTCTTCTATCGGGAAGCGGAGTGTCTGCTTTAACCACAATATTGTTATCTGATGTAGCTGAACTTATCACTGCTTATACTATGAATAGGACGAGAAATGCCATCAAAGATATGATTGAAGTGGGGGAAACAGTTGTCTGGAAAAAATTACAGGATGGTTCTGTAGTTCAAATCCCTCTATCAGAAATTCACGTGGAGGATTTGGTTTTGGGACAAACCGGAAGTAAAATCAGCATTGATGGTATCATTGTTGAAGGAGAGGCAGTTATAGATCAGGCGGCTATTACGGGTGAGTTTATGCCGGTTGTAAGAAAAGAAGGGGAGCGTGTCTTTGCAGGAACGGTGATCCAATCTGGAAACATAACTGTAAAGGCAGAAAAAGTGGGTGACGATACTGCGGTTTCCCGAATTGTGAGTATGGTGGAAGATGCCAGCAATAATAAAGCGCAGATTCAAGTCTATGCCGATCGATTTTCAGCACAGCTAATACCCTTGAATTTTGCTCTCGCTGGAATCGTATATCTGACAACGAAAAGTGTGGTAAGAGCATCTAATATGCTTATTATAGACTATTCCTGTGGAGTAAGGCTTTCAACGGCCACAGCATTGTCTGCAGCCATTCATACCGCAGCAAAAAATGGAATTTTATTAAAAGGCGGAAATTTGATAGAGGCAATGGCAGAAGCCGATACCTTAATATTAGATAAAACAGGCACCGTAACTGAAGGCAAACCCAGAGTCACAAGCATTGTTACCAAGAAAAATGTGACAGAAGAAGAAGTAATCCAGCTTGCGGCCGCAGCAGAAGAAACTTCAAAGCATCCTTTGGCGTATGCAATTTTATCTAAGCTACGAAGATCAGGGTGGAAAATGTCGGAGCATTCTGAAACTATAGTTCATGTTGCGAGAGGTGTAGAGACAAAGGTAGAAAATAAGGCAGTTCGAGTAGGAAATAGAAAGTTCATGGAGGAAAATGGCATCGATTTCTCTGAACTAGAAAAGGAGATTGCTCATTTACACGATCGAGGAGAAAATGTGATTTTTGTGTCCCAGGAAGAGGTTCTTATGGGCGTTTTAGGTGTGCAGGATACCTTAAGGGCGAATATGAAAAAAGCAATTAACCGGTTGAGGTATTTAGGCTTCGATGAATTAAAATTACTTACTGGAGATTTGGAAAATGCAGCAAAGGTAGTAGCCCATAGCATGGCGATGGATGGGTTTGAATCAGAATTGCTTCCGGAAGATAAGGCGAAGTATGTACTTCAGGCTCAATCAAGGGGATCAAAAGTCATTATGGTGGGGGATGGAATTAACGATGCACCGGCTTTAGCCTATGCAGATGTTGGTGTAGCGATCGGCAATACGAGAACCGATATCGCAATAGAAGCGGCCGATGTCACGATCTCAAGCGATGATCCATTGTTGATACCAAGTATGGTGAATATGTCTAGAAAAACAATGTCTATCGTGAAGCAGAATTTTGCAGTTACCATAGGGATCAATACAGTCGGACTTATGCTTGGAGCTACAGGGATTTTGCCGGTATTTTGGGGATCGGTTCTTCACAATAGCACCACTATCCTAGTTGTTTGTAACTCTGCTAGGTTGTTATTTCATGACTTTGAAAGAAATGTGAGTTGAAGTATGAGTAATCCTGTAATGAATATTATTCACCAGTTGCCGGGAAGGATTCGCATTTCTTTATCGATGCCTCCAAGGAGAATAGAAAAATTGGAAAAGGAAGTACTGGGTCATGTTGGAATTAACCTGGTAAAATTTAGTCCTATCACAAGATCTGTATTGGTCTATTACAATCCAATTGAAATAGAAATGCCGGAAATTATAGTAAGAATTGGGACAGCTTTGTCTATTGAGTATAATATGTGCTCTGTTTGCGTCGAAAATAAGAAGAAAAATGTCGGAGTAAATATAATCGACAATTATGCTCTAGGCGCTTTAATTGCTGCTTGGATAGGAAAAATCGGAGCGCTTCCTTTGACTAATATTGTAAATTTATTAGAATGGAATGCAGGAA
>DATMYU010000260.1:0-8462 GCA_035560775.1 Desulfosporosinus sp. | reverse complement strand
ATCCTATAATATTATTTTGGGTAACGCTTTTGAAGAAGTAAAGCATATTAGAGACGAAAGCATTGATCTAATTCTTACAGATCCACCATACAACCTAGGTCAACATTCAACTGGCAATATAAAAATGTCATGGAGAAAGGATTTTAATAACGATATTGCTAAATGGGATGCAACAGATTTCAATCCTTTAGATTGGCTTGAGGAATTCAAAAGGATATTAAAGCCAAAAGGAAATATTTTTGCTTTTACATCCTACAACTTGTTAGGGAAATGGCATGAAGTTTTTGACCCTGAATTTGATACTTTTCAATTTGTAGTCTGGCATAAAACTAATCCACCACCGAAAATATTTAAATCTAGTTTCTTAAACAGTTGCGAATTGATTATCTGCTGTTGGAATAAAGGACATACTTGGAATTTTTCTAAGCAAAATGAGATGCATAATTTTTTAGAATCTCCTATTTGTATGGGTCGTGAAAGATTGAAGGGAGAATATTTACATCCAACACAAAAACCAATAAGGGTGTTAAGCCACATAATAAAAATTGCTTCTAATAAAGGTGATACGATTCTTGATCCATTTATGGGTGTCGGATCTACCGGTGTTGCGGCTCTTGAGCTTGGGAGAAAGTTTTTTGGGTTCGAAATTGACCCCAAGTATTACAACGGAGCCACCAAAAGACTAAAGAACATATCTTTTGGCGCGGAGTTGGGGCTAAGTGAATAGAGAAGCGCAAAACGGTTGATGCCCAGATTCCGTAATCTTATTTACAACAGTCACTACGAAGAATCTTTTTCTTGTTTGTGTTTTCTTTTTAGGTCTCGTAATAAAGTTGGTTCAAAGTCTTCGTCTCGTTTAATTAATTCACCCTTCGGTCCCTTAATCTCCTCCAGCTCTGATAAAGAGAAGTAACCCAATTCAAGAACTGTTCCTACTACTAGGCCAAATAACAAATCTTGTCCATCAAAGGCACTTGCATACCAGAACCAATTGTTATCAGGTAAATAAAGCTTCACTTGGGCGACAGCTTGTAACCCCCTTTTTTCACCTATTTCCAATGTTAATAGTTTTTTCAGGGTTTCTTTATCTACCAGTTGCCTCCTTACCGGAGGTTCATATTCTTGCCTTCCCATATTCTGGAAATATCAGCATAGCTTATAGTAAGGAAGGCAGAATTTCAACCACTATTCTTTGAAGTTAATCGGTAAAATTAAATATGGTCAATAATCCATTCCCTTAATTGTTGTACCGGAAAATTCAAGCTGTAAGTTTTGTGGTTCCTATTTTCCCCAAGAATTAAGCCTTCCATTTGAAGGATAGCAAGAGCCATAAAAATCTTATAACTCTCTTTTCTTCTACTAAAAAACCATCCAGGAATAACTTGCTTATTTCCAAGAGACGTGGCAATCATTCTAGAGTCTACTTGTTGATTATCTTCAAGCAGGTTAGCGATCGTACCCATAATTACTCTTAAATGGCCTCTAGGACAATAATGTTCATATGGGTCACTTTCTCTACAACACACGAATACTGATTTTGTTGTTTTGCCCCATCGGAAAATGTTTTTGTTTTTATATATTCTTCTCTTTTCGAGATTATCAGGTCCACTGTTTTCTCTCGAATTTAGTTTAGTCGCTTTGTTGATGCTAAACTTTCCGCGATTTACTAAAAACAGGGAGCTTGAACCCCTTCTTCGAATATCTCGATACAAAGATGTTGTTATTGCAGCTTCTGGATCGTTGCTCGCGTTCATTATCAGATTTCTTTCAATCGCAATTGCTACGATGTCCTTCACAGAAAGAGGTTTATCGGCATCAGCTAGGACCATATATGCAATTTGATTGTAGTTCACAGGACATCCTTAATTTGAAGACAGTATCGGCCTAAGTTTTAACTAGAGAGACGATGCTCTCTCTAAGGATGGATTTAAGGTATGGATACTCATTCAATTGCTGACCTGAAGTGTTTGCTCGTCGGCATCGTATGAGATGATCGACAGAAAATCCTTGTCCTTGAGCAATTTCTGCAAGTAAAATGTCGGTAGGAACAACCACACCTAAATATGAGCTTTGATCAATAACAATGTGACATGTTGAACCAAGTGGCATGGAGTTATAAAAAGAGGAAATAACTTTCGCCATATCCTCGAAATATCCAATCAATAAATTCGGTACTAATCGGCTTCGGTTATCTGGTTTTCCGGTCTTTTTTTCCTTTTCCGGAATTCTGGAACGAACTTCGTCGGCCAACATTGAAACCACCTGATTTTCTGTTTTTAGCTGATGTCCATATCCTTTCCGATAATTTCTGATTGTTTTTTCCCTGGCAGTTATTAGTGTCTGTTCATCGAAGTAGCCTCCGAATAATAACTCCAATTTGTAAGACTCAAAATAATCAAATGAGTTGGCATAAGGAGGGGAAAAAATGATACACCCCAATTCCTTTCCGGTTCTTTCCGAGAAATTACGGATTATTGCTGATGATTCGAAAGCAGTTTCACATATAGCTTCGGCTGTAACCTCCTTGGGTAATGGATATTTCTCGATATCCTCTACTTGCATTTGAAGTTGATTAATAAATCTGGTCCATACGTCAGATGTTGGTGCAGGCCGGGTGGCTAATCCATTCCCATCCTTTTTCCTCTCTGAGCAATCCTCCAGTATTGCAAGCCATGTAACTTTTAAAAGATGAGAAACGATTGGATCTTTAACGGCTTCAATGTCACCCAGGATAGATAACAACTTTTCAAGATTGGGCTTTTGGAAATATTTTTCAATAGTGTTCACCTTTTGCCACATTTCGAAGCTAATCTGTTGTAGGTTTTCTCTGGGTTCGGAGATGAATGCTCGGGCTTTTTCAAGGGCACTTGGCAAATAGTGATGAGTTTTTGCAGAAGACAAATCGATTGAGTATGGGTTTACGTCTGAGCCGATACAATCAAAACCAAGCTGGGCTGCGGCAACTAGCGTAGACCCTGACCCGCACATTGGATCGAAGACGAAATGCGATTTTTGGTTTATTCCGCTCCGGTGGATTAATTCTTTGACTAGCCTGCCACTGTATCCCTCACGATACCTGGCCCATCGGTGATATGGTTCACTTCCACTAAGAGACATATTTACAAGATTTTCAAAAATTGGCTCTTCATCATAAATTTCAAAAGAAGCCTCCAAATCATTAATCCTTTTTACAAGATCAGCATTCTCATAAGAAGGCGAATAGTCACACCGAGTCTTTTCTCTAAAACTCATTGAAAGCTGTCTCCCTAACCGTTGGGATACTTTTGTAGAGGTTTTAGGCGAATTGACCAATCGCCACTCTTTACTGGTCGTATCCTGGATAAAGTTCTTTTCAAAAAGCGTTTCTAGATTATTGTCTAGAAGGGTATTAAACTGCGAAAAATCTTCGTCATTAGTAGCTGCTTTAACCATCACTGGGATAAGTTTTGGGAGGATTTGGATATACAACTCACTTGTTGTTGCCTGTCCATTTTCAAAGAGATAACTTTCTGCTGCTCGAACTATTTCTTCTTCAACGACCTTTTTAGAGAAACTTGGAAGTCCCAGCCCGTTATGATGATTATTTGTGGATGGTTTGACAAAGGTGTAAATAAAATCTCCGTGTAATGAGCCTTCATATCGGAGATGGGCTGTATTTTTATAGTTCTCAATCGGTTCTTGGTATATAACTCCCTTGGGATCAAGATAAAAACCAGCTTTGATAGCGGCTTTTATGACCGCAAACCAAGCTCTCATATCTTTGTTGTTAAACGTAAATACCAAAGGTCGGCCAGGCTTTAAAACTCGAAAACCTTCTATGAGGACTTGGAGCATCCCTTCTGCATAAAATTCGTAATCCTTCCCACCAGTGGATTGATTTTTACGCTGAACTAGAATCTCGTCGTCTAAGGAAAAAAGCCCCGGGTTGGGTAGCTCGTCTTTTAACCATACCAACCAGAAATGGCTAAGCTCTCCATACTGCACATTACTACCGTACGGCGGATCAGTAATGATTGCGTCGATACTATTATCTGGAATAGATAGGCTAGCTGAGGATTGGTTCCAGATTATGTGTGTGCCGTTGTTTTGAATCAGGTCCTGAAAAATATCTACCTTTTTGACGCTTGGAAAGGTTTCATGTTGATACTTGATTCCGGAGACTACCGCATCACGTCTTTTTTCAACATACTCGAGGGGGTTTACTTCAACAAATTGGTTCGGAATCCAATATGCGTGTTTTGCCCAGGAAACAGGTCTTCCATCCATCCAGCTTCCGGTCGATATTGTCATATTGTTGGTATGGCGAATAACGGCGCTGAAGGTGAATATAAGCAGCTGATAGAGCTCAGGGGATACATCGGACCGATATTGTTTGATAAGTTTGTAAAGGTAGGCGTTGAAAAAAAGATTTCGTTTTGTAAAGAAATCACTAAAACGCACTATTGATTTGCGGAGAAGGCAATCTTCTTTTTGTCTATCCCAGTCCACTGGAATGATATCCTTCGGATACCATAGATTATGTTGGGAAACCAATGAGTCAAAATTTTCCTCGAAATCTGCCATTAATGCCTTGTCTTCAGGTGATGCTATAGCCATTTGCCTGTCTGGAGTACAGGAGCACCGATAGGTAACAGTAAGTAATTCATAACCGTCCCGGGGAGCATCAACGGCCTTGATAGAAGAACCGCAATGGGTACATTTATAAACTCCATTCATAGGTTTTCCATCACTAATAAATTTGTTGTCATTGGAAAGCAGTGATTTGTTTTTACAGTTGTCACAGAATGCAAAATATGCGAGTTCATACCAACGGACTGGAGCAACCTCTCCACATTTTCTGCAGGAGGTCGTGTAATATCTTGTAACCAACTCACTCATGGCGATCCACACTTCGCCCATTACTCGAGAGTAGTCATCAAGATTTACTTTCGTTGTCTGAGCGTCGCTGATAAAAGTTGCTAAAGGATTGATATCAACAGCAATAACCTTCCGCTCCGTCTGTAATCCCTCAACAAGTGTTACGCCCCCACCACAAAATGGGTCTAGAATGATGTCTCCCTTTTGGGTATACCACTCAATTAAATGGTGAAACACATTGTGAGGACGCCTCGCAAAGTACTTATGCATCTTGTATATCGGGCTGTGATCCTCCGCCTTAATACCCGCCTCAAGATACCGAAAGCTTTTTTCAAAATCCAAAGCTAAATTAGGCTCCATTTACCGATGAGCTCCTCTGGCAAAACCGATGTGTTAGATGTTTTCCAGCCAATACCAAACACCATAGAAATTCTCAATGGGTGCCTTGGCTGGTTCACTTGCAGACAACAGTTGGACTATTCGGTCTTTACTGTCCTTCTTAATCGCGATTGAGGTCTTGTAACCATCTCCGTTCTGAATCATAAAATCAAACAACATGAGTGCATTTTTCAGGTAGCGGAACTTGTTTTTTACGGTAGAGCGGTCACCCCAAACATCTTTGTCGGGAACATCAACCTGGCCGATCTCGTTGAGTTGAAGTCGGACATCGTCTCGATTCCCTAAATTTGTAAAATCTATTTTGGGGAAAAATCGGCGTATATCGAGTATCCTTTTTATCACCTTGTTAATGTCAACACTCCCATCAGCTTCTTTTTGAAGAACATATGGTCCGTACAAAAACTCGATGTGATTCATCTCATTCACTTCGAGAAGTATCTGCAAAACAATCCGGTAGGTAAAAAGGTTATCATCCGAATAAAGCAACATTTGATTTCGGAAGATATTGTCGAATGGAATCTTCCCTGATCGGTACAATCGGCCAAGTCGAGTGGTCCGAAATTGTTTTTTTGCAATTTCTTCGATCAGGCCAAGACGAATAGTGTGGGAAACATTGTTGTGATTAAAGGCAATTTGTCTGCCTGTCCTAATACTGTTTGGATCAGGGAAACGATCAAGAGTCGGATCTACCAAGCTGTTTTTGTAAATTATGGGATTGTAATCGCCTAGTATCTGCAATACCGGCTTATACTCCGACTTCCTTTCGCCTTTACCAAGGAAAGAATATCCAGTAGCAGATCCCTCCGGATTGGCATTTGCTTGAGCAATTCGAACATTTATCCTGTCCAAAAACGATCCAAAATCAACCTTTTTTCGAGACTGGAGGTTAGCTGGAATAATTACTCTAATTTTTCCAGTAGGGGATCCAACCCTTCTACCCGAACTTCCACCAGTCACTTCGTACAAATTAATTTCATTTACTTCTTCAGATAAAGTTTCATCTTGATCCCTCATTGCTTGGATGACGCTATGAAAGGTTTCCAGGGTATCATCCCAATCAACATCATCAAGCGTGGTCGCATCTTCTGGTATACGTATCGGAACGAATATACTGGCTACTTTCTTTTCTTCCAGCTTATATGGCTTTCTAAGCGCTCGACCTATTGCCTGAACCAACTCAATTAGGGATGTTTTAGGATCGACAAAATAAACAGCATCAATAAGCGGTATATCAACGCCTTCGGCAAGACACCTGACGTTGCTTAGTACTCCAAGGTTTGCATTTTCGAAAGTGGAGATTCTTTGAGCTCGATCTGCTGCGTTTTGGTTGCCTAATATGAAAGTGATATACGGGTGATCTTCTGAAGTTTTCCAAACCCCTTCAGCAAAGGCTGTTATAGCTTCGCTAAAACCGGTTGCTCTTCTCCTGTTTGAATGAAAAGTAATTACTTTAGAGGTCATCCTTTCATGAATGGCCTTAAGCAAGAAACTTCCTTTGAATAACTGGTCTGCTGCAACCTCAACTTCTTCGTCTGTATCAACTCTGATTAGTCTTTTTTGAGCAATATCAGTCGCTTCTTCCTCACCTGAAACCTCAGCCAAGATTATTTGATAATCTGCTATGACTCCATCGTTGATTGCATTGCCAAAACTATACGAATGGAAAATCGGTCCATATTTTTCCACATCTCCCATAGAGACAACTTCTTGACCTGCCTGGCTAGCCAGAGATTTCACTCGCGGATTAATCAGCCTTTCAGTGGCTGTCATAAATAGCCGCTTTTTTGCTGGAATATGGTTATCGGTTAAAGCAGAGGCAAAACGATGATCTGCCATACCTACCGTTCGATGCGCCTCATCAAACACAATTAGGTCAAATTGATAATCGCCAATAGCTTGTACTGCTTCCTCAATAACATCGATTGATTGATAGGTTGAAAATATGTACTGCCTGTTGGCCTGTGTTGCAGCAATCCAATGCTCAACTTCACCTGCATTTGTGGTTACAGTAACCCCTAAATCAACCATTTCATATTGGTAAGCATCTTCATCTTCACTACGTTCAGCTTCGATGCTCTTGTCACTACAAACAACAAGGTAAGAAAATGGCTTATTCCGATGCATTGTCCACTCTTCGAGCGTTTGAGCAATAAGAGCGATGCTTGGAGCAAGAAATAATACTTTAGAAAAGTTTAGTGCATCGGATTCAGTGATCCATAGAGCTGCAAGCGTCTTTCCAGTACCGCAAGCAGCGATTAATTTTCCGCGATCGTGTTCACGAAGACCGGTTACTACATCTTCCACCATACGAAGTTGGTGCGGCCTTGGTGAGTATTTAGGACGTACAATTTTTTCTTCTACTTCGTTGAAAAAACGGAATAGTTCTTTAAAGAAGCTTTCATCTAGCTCTAAAAATTTATCGACAAGAGTCTGGCGATGGCGCATTTTCTTAAAAGCCACCACTGGAAGGGTAGTGCTGTTTGAAATAATTCGCCGATAATGAGCATATTCAGCTTCTGACCAGAATGTGGCTAGCTCAGAAAAAGGCGGATGAGAACGATCGGTATGAAACTTTGCCTGCCAAGCTTCGATCTCGCCATTCACTAAGCGGTTAACCCCATCAACGCCATGGTCAATTTTTTCCAGTTTATATTGAGCAATAATATGAGGGGGGATTTCTCTTCCTCTTATTTTGGTGCACCATATTTCATCAATCTCATAAAGATCTTTAAAATAAAGGAAGTAAAAGTAACAAAATTGCTCGAATGCGTCACCTTTCTCGGTGGTGTCTGGAATTAAGCCAATTGCTTGTTCTAATTCATCCCAATTCCTATATTCATTTTGAAAAATCCTGTGAAAACCCCAACGATTTCTAAAAGATGATCTTGTGTTAGCAGTCACAAAAAATCTCCCTTTTACCTTGATTCCAAACCCTATTGAGACAGGCTGAAATGTTTATTCGGAAACCAAATTATGCGTGTGTATAGACGTGGAGAATGCGTTTATCCTATCACAAATTAGCACGGAATAGAGAAATATTGGAGAACCAACACTATTTTTCCAGATTAAATGCTAACGATCTTCTCCAAATTGAGAAACTGAGTATAACAATGAAAACCCTCAGTTATTTTGAGGCTAATTTTGGTCTCCCATTGCCGGTTTTTGAAAAATTGAAGCTAAATGCAATTCCTATAGGATGTAGTATC
>DATMYU010000259.1:0-7062 GCA_035560775.1 Desulfosporosinus sp. | reverse complement strand
AGACTTGAGCGCATCATAACTTTTTAATTAGTATTCTGCAGAAATCCTAAGAAATGTTATACATTCCAAGATCGTGTTTAGGATTAGCTTTAATTTGTTCTGCAATGAATTGTTTTTCTTCAGGAATAGCTTTGAGTTGCTTTTCAAATCTGTCAAGATATTTGACTTCTTTAGCAGCAACCTTTAGGTATCCAGAGGTAATTGCTTGACGCAATTCATTGATGGTAGCAAGACCAGCAAGAATTGTACGTTCAAGGTGAGTTTTACCTTTAATGATTTCAGCAGAGATTCTCAGTACTACTGCTGGAGTCATAATGTAGGCTGTAGGGTCAAATTGGTTATCAGATTCAACAAGGATATCTCTCATTTGGAGAGCGAATCCTTTTTCTGTAGCTTTGTTCATTTGGCGGCAATCATAAGCAAGTTGCTCCATGGATACTGTAGGAGCCATATTGCCCAATAATCTAATATTTTGAACTGATTCATTACTCCAGCAATCTGCCAAAGCTAAAGCGATGTTACCTACAGCACTGGAATGAGCGCAAGCTGCAACTCTTCCTTCCATGGTAATAGGCGTTCCAGAAATTGCTTTGAGGTAAGGGCCTTCATAACCGCAGTCTTTGTCAGGTCCAACAGCACCACATTCAACAGCTACTAGAGTTCTAACAGCACATTGAACTCTGTCAATAGCAGCAAAAACTTTAGGAATAAAGTTTTTGTGGCCCATGACCATTGAAGTATTAGCGAAACCGCAAGCAGTATCACCAGCAGGTAAGCAAGCTTTACCAGTTTTGGCAATCTTAACGATTTCATCCCATAGGATTGTCATATCGCGGCAACCGATAACGCCCAAGGAGAATGTATTCTTAACTATGTCAACATTCAAGACAGCTTCATCGTGCAGATGTTTTCCACCGATAGATTCAATCGATAAGAAGTCTGCTCCGTTTTCTGTGCAAAGTTTGAAAGTATTGATTACTTGATCCCATTCTTTACCTTCATACATGTGCTTGAGGGCAACTTTACCTTCGCGTGAATCAATTACAGTCATTCTCAAAGCACTCTTAAGGCCTTTTGCTTCAAATTCCACCATTATATCTTTGATAGCTTTGGTTACTTGTCCGCCCCATTCAGGAACAAACGTGCATTCAGGAAGAAGTTCGCATTCAATCAACATTCCAGGAACCATTTGCTCGAGACCCATTTCGCATACACCAGTAGTCATTTCTTGATATTGAGCAATAACTTCCGGCATAGTGTCTGCGTTAACCAACATTGTAGGAAGTGTATAGTTGAGTTCTGGATACATTGTTCCGCCGCCAATAACCATTCCGTTAGCAAGTTTGACAGGCTTTTTCGCGTATGCATAAACAAACTCATCCACGTTCTTGTAAGCTAATTCAGTAAACTTTACAGCCACAATATTCCCTCCTAATTTTTCCTAAATTTAAGCTAACAGCTTAGTGATTAGGTCAACAGCACCAGCTGCATCGGTAGCGAATCCATCTGCCCCAACTTCATCCGCGAATTTATGAGTAATCGGCGCGCCGCCAACAATTACCTTAATATCTTTACGAATACCTTTAGCAACAAACACATCAATAATCGCTTTCATTTGCAACATAGTTGTTGTGAGCATGCAGGAAAGACCTACTACTTGAGCATTGTTGGCTTTAACTGCAGCAACGAAATCGTCACCTGAAACGTCAACGCCCAAGTCAACAACAGTATAGCCCGAGCATTCAGCCATCATTCCAACTAAGTTTTTGCCGATGTCATGTAAGTCACCAGTAACTGTTCCAAGAACAAACGTCCCCTTAGTTGTTGTGCTACCACCCTTTAATAATGGTTTAACTAATTCAACGCCAGCTTTCATAGCAGCAGCAGACATTAATACTTCAGGTACATACATATCGTTAGCTTTAAATTTAACACCTACTACATTCATACCGCCAATAAGTCCATCATTAATAATGGAAAGTGGGTCAGCTTTTGCACTGATAGCTTTTCCAGTGAGTTCAAGAACTGCATCTTGATCTCCCTCGATAACAGCATTACTTAATTCTGTGAAATCAAACATCTTGTTGCCTCCTTAGTTCGTTTTAATTTGTTCATTGATTTTGAGATTAGACATGTTTTGCTTCATGTAATTCATTACATCCCCTAAAGCCCTCAGTCTGTTTCTTTACAATAGAAAGAATAGAAAGAATACTTGGGTATTTCAAAACGCATAATCCGCGTTACATGATAAACACATCCTTTCCTCGGCTCGCTAAGCTTTGCCAATTTCTCGAATGTTCAAAATAGTTTATCTACTGTTGTTTACTACTATAACTCCTTTTGACCATTCTCCGCTATGGACTATCTTGTTTTAAATTGTTAGATCTTACCTAATCCTCCATCAAAGAGTAATATGCAATGTGCAATGTGCAATATAGCTCAGAAGTCCGAGTTTCAGGTGCCAATTGATTTGTTTTATTGGCAAATGTCTTAATCAGATATGCGGTCAGTCTTATTGAGAGGCTTGATTTAACAGGAGGAATTAGAAAAGTCCAAATCAGTACAGGATAATCCATGTTCAAGCTAACCAACTAGGATTAAGCTTACTTATATAGTATCCTACTTAACAGTGGATAATATACAATTCGGGGTGACGAAATTTCGTAAAAAACTGCTAATTAGTTTCCCCACAAATCATTGGAGGCTAGATCTTATGGTAAAATTCGATATAATATCCGGCTTTTTAGGGTCTGGTAAAACAACATTAATTAGGAAGATCCTTAATTCCCTAAATACTAATGAGAAAATTGTGTTAATAGAAAATGAATTTGGTGATGTCAGTGTCGATAGTGAAGTCTTAGAAATTGAGGGTTTCGAGATTTATGAACTAGCCAACGGCTGTGTTTGTTGTACACTTAAGAGTGATTTCGTTTTAACTTTAAAGCAAATTCTAGCTCAAAAAATTGACAGAATAGTCTTTGAGCCTTCGGGAATATTTGTAATAGGCGAAATTTTCGATCTATTTAAAGATCCTCAAATTTACTCAGAGTGCTATATTAACTCTGTGACAACAGTTGTTGATGCCCAGAATTTTTCCAATCACATACAAAGTTACTCAGGCTTCTTTAGGAGTCAGATTTGTAGTGCATCTTCCTTAGTTATTAGTAAAACGCAGCTTATGTTGGCCGATGAAATTTCTCAAATTGAATTAGAGTTGCATTTGTTAAACGATAAGGCGACGATACTAGCAAAGGATTGGGCCGAGCTATCTAATGAGGAACTCTCCAGTCTAGTAGACAAAAAAACAATACTAATGTCTAATAACATTGCCCACTCAGACGAGCACGACTTTGAGTCGATGGGACTACGAACCTCCCGTATTCTCAAATTAGAGCAATTAGAGCGTATCCTCGAGAAGTGTAAAAATGGAGAATACGGCATTATTATCAGAGGCAAAGGATTTATTAAATCAGAGAATGGTTTTCTCGAATTTCAATATGTCGATGGACATTATACTATCACTGAATCATTGGGTGTTTCGACAGGAATCGTTAGTTTCATAGGTGGTGATTTGCAGACAGAACAACTTACTAAAGCCTTCCAATAAGTTAACACGGCAACTGGTAAAGAAAACTTGGCAGGCGCCGGCGGCCGCCTAGTTGCGCTTATACCACCCGAATTATGCCGTCCAAAACTTACACTTTCTGTATAGGTATAAGAAAGATACACCCATCAGGGAAACGTATTTTCGCGATGGATGTATCTTTTTCCATGTGTTCTGATCTAAGTCCGCAATCCTTCGAACCCTTTAGCTAATAGCATTAGAACAATGTGTTGTTTAGTAAGGGAGCTTTAAATCCCTTGCCTTCGTGCACTTATCTACCAAGTAAACAACGGACTGATAGCTTATACCGCTATGAAGAGAAAGTCCAATTTCACACGTTCGGCTGTTTGAGTACCCTGCGTGGCAGTCTTGCGGTAGAGAATCCTTGAGTGTTGCTAAGGCAGAATAGTTTAATTCAGGGACTGTAAATCCACGGTCCCCTGCAAAACCACAACAGTGGACATCCTTTGGCATAACGACATTTTCTGCGCAAGCTTGAGCTACAGTGTAGAACTTATCTGTTAAGTTCATTTTAACAGAACTGCAAGTTACATGTACAGCAATTGTTTCCTGAAGTTGAGTGAATGTCAGACGTTTTATTAGAAAGTCGTGGATGAATTCAACGGGTTCATAGAGTTTTAAGGAAGGCATCACCCGCTTCATCCGGTATAAACACGGGCTTATATCACATAAAATTGGGTACTTACCTCCTTCACTGGCAGTGCGTAGAACCTGCTCAAGTTCAGAACTCTTTTTATTGGCTGTCTCGAAAAAGCCCTTACTCTCCCACGGCATACCACAACAAAGCCCATTCATATTTGGCGGTATGATCACTTCATAGCCTGCCTTTGCCAAAACAGAAAGCATGGCCTCACTTAAGGACCTCTGATCTAAATCGCCTTTTGCGGGTCCCATCGAACGACTAATACAGCTTGGGAAATAGACGACTTTCAACGCAGATGCACTATTCGTCAGATGGGTCATTTTAACGCCTTTGCCGTTTGGCATCCACGGGTTCCATAGAGGAATAGTGTTTCTGGAGAGTTTTCTGGCACCTTGTGTTAGACCGACCATCGCCGTCGTGCCCAGAATACGATGGACCCCATTGACCGCGCCCAATCCAAAGCGCATAATTCCCGTCACACCTGTCATATGACTTGCTAAACTTTCTGCAATCCAACGGGTAGTAGGCGTAACTGATTGGGAACGCAAGAACTTTATATAATCTCCTGTGTTAATCCCCAAAGGACAGGTAGTAGCGCATAATCCATCAACGGCACACGTTGTATCTCCTGGATAATTAAAATCCTTTTCTAGACGAGCTAAGAGTTCTGGATCCTGCCTCGTTCGTCTCAATTCTTGTATTTCTCGTTGAACCACAATCCGTTGCCGTGGAGTCAAGGTGAGATTTTTGGATGTACAAATATTTTGGCAGAAACCGCAGTTCGTACAAGGATCAATAATTTCATGCGCCTGAGGCATGTTCTTCAGATTTTCTAAATAAACATGCGGATTGTCGTTGATGATGACTCCAGGATTTAGAAGGTTTTCCTGATCGAAGATAGCCTTAAGACGTTTCATTAAAACATAGGCCTTTTTTCCCCATTCCAGTTCAACGAACGGAGCCATATTGCGGCCTGTTCCATGCTCTGCTTTCAAGGACCCACCAAAGCGTTTCACGACTAGATCATTGACTTCCCGCATTAATCCTTCGTAACGCTGGAGATTTTCAGGACGGCCAAAGTCTTGAGAAAAAATGAAATGAAGATTACCGTCTAAGGCATGACCGTAGATAATTGCATCATCATAGGCGAATTTGTCCAAGATTTCTCGAAGCGCTAAAGTCGCTTCGGCTAAATTCACTTTAGGAAAGGCCACATCTTCGATGACCACTCCCGTCCCCAAGGCTCTAAGCGCCCCCACGGCAGGAAAAATTCCTTTACGAATGTTCCAAAGGTTATCGTACTCTGCTTTCACCGCGGTAAATCTTATAGGCAGTACGGTAGGGATTTCTTTCAGCAGCTCTACCACTTGTTCGATTCTTTGTTCCAACGCTTCGGGATCCACACCCCGAACCTCGACAAGCAGGGCCGTGGCAGTTGGGGAAAGAGCTTTTAAATACCCAGGCATACCTGGTTTTTCTTCCATGGTTTTCAAAGAGATTCTGTCCATTAATTCAGCAGCCGAAACTGTTTCCCTATCTAATTCCTGCACCGCTAGGCAAGCCTGTTCCATATCTGGATAGATAATCAACGCGGAAGCCTTATGCGCATGCTCGACCACCGTATGATAGGTGATCTCTGATATAAAGCCCAAAGTTCCCTCTGACCCAATTATAAGGTGTTTAATAATGTTGATGGGATCTTCAAAATCCACAAAGGCATTGAGACTATAGCCTGTCGTATTCTTGATTTTATATTTGTGGCGTATCGTAGCTGCCAACTCTGGATCAGACATGATCTCATCTCTAATTTTCCGAGTCTGTTTAATCCACTCTGCATGAGTGTCGGCAAACGCCGAGCAAGACGCTGGATTCCCTGTATCTAGCAATGCTCCATCACCAAAGATGATTTTCATTTCAGCCACGGTCTGGTAACTGTTGTCAGCGACGCCGCAACACATACCACCGGCATTATTGGCGGCTATTCCTCCGATCATAGCATGATCGATAGATGCCGGGTCTGGTCCAATTTTTCGAGCATAGCCCATTAAAAAACGATTGGCCTCTGCGCCGATAACGCCTGGTTCTAAAGTTATCTTCTCTCCATTATCCAGAATCGAATAACTTCGCCACGCTCCTTGTAATACCACCAGGACAGAGTCCGTTACGGCTTGTCCTGAAAGGCTTGTCCCAGCCGTTCGAAACGTCACAGGAATCCTATATTCCTGTGAAGCTTTTAAAATTTGAGTTATCTCCTCAGAGGTACGAGCCTTAATAATAATTTTGGGGATCAAGCGGTAAAAGCTTGCATCGATCCCATAGGCCAAAGTATGCAAAGGGTCACAAAAGAGACGTTTGCTCGGGATAAAGTGAGCTACTCGTTCCCAAAAGGCTTGAAACGATTTCGGTAATTTCGCTACGTCTTCTAAAAGAACTTGACTCATCTAAAAACTCCCTTTCATTATATAACGTAGTCATACATTGTAGTCTAAAAAGAACTGAAAGCAAACCCTTCAGTTCTTACTACCTTATCACATATTATTTATTCAGTTGCCATATTGAATGATTTAGAACACTCGCAAAACTAACCCAGAGTATATAGGGTAGCATTTAGAAATGCTGCAATTTTATCAATTCTATAAAACCTTACCGTAGTTGTCATTGTAAGACTCAGTAAAATAGGAATCCCTAAACAGGCGAACCCTCAACGAATCCTCTGAACCAAAATCCAAAGAAAATGATTGCCCAGAAAAAATCGAAGACAAGTTGGGTTCATTAGCAACTAAATATATTATGG
>DATMYU010000258.1:0-2077 GCA_035560775.1 Desulfosporosinus sp. | reverse complement strand
TTCCAGGACCCTTCGCGAAACGACAAGTTTCGCCGAGTAGTCACACGCATACTCCTCGCCCCATATTCTGTGAATAAAGTAACAGAAAGGGCAGATAGTCTTATGAAGGATTTGATCACAGATCGCACGCCGCTTGTGATCGCGGCTGAAATAAGGAATATGAGCAGCACGAAATGTCCCGAGAGCATTTTAACAGCCAAAATCAGGAGTTCCCGACGCACTATACTGTGATAAGCTACACGCTCTCGCCGGATCTGCCTGATGGTGCATTTACCGTCACTGATTGCCTTCCTTCCGACCAACCTCGGCAGAAGCGCACCAATCCCAATGAGCCGCAGGCATCGGGCAGCATTTGCATCGGCATCATTAGTGGCGCAGATGCTCCGACTGCCATCATTTTCGGCGGCAGTGGCCAGGGCAAGCTCCATGCAGCCTGCTCTGCTCTGCACTGCACTGCACTTTGAGCCGGTGGACGACGTGGAGTGGCGTATGGAGTTTCATGAAAAAAGACGCGAAGATATTACGGTGGAGCTGATATAAACCTGATCTAAGATTCGCCAAACCCAATTGACGACTCGGCTCACCCTCAAGTGCCTTTGAACAAAAGGCTTGAGGAAGTAATCGTAGGAATGGAACCCACAGGGCACTATTGGAAACCACTGGCAAACTATCTGATTCATAAATGAAAATCCAAAGGCATCGGAGTAAAAAATTCCGATGCCTTTGCTTTATATAAAACAAAATGACCGAAACATTTCGGCGTCAAAAATGTAAAATTATCCTCAATAGTAAAATATTGATTATATCAGTGTTTCCTTAGAAATCGGACGTTAAATCGTACATTATAATGCTATCAGTATTAAATCGCAAAAATCCCGGTGCTGTCAATCAGTTTATGTTGGCCACACTTTCCCTTACAACAAGGCTGTGGGGCAAAAATAGCTTAAGGGGCAGGCTGTGGAGCTTGTTAATACGTCCGATCAGCAGTTGAGCCGCCATACGCCCCATTTCGGCTGTAGGCATTGAGATAGTGGTAAGCATCGGGGAGGTTTTTTCAGCTATCTCCAGATTGTCCATTCCCATAACGGAAATTTGTGCCGGTACCTTTATAGCGGCGTCATTCAATCGGTGTATCACGGCCGCAGCCGTCACATCAGAGCCGCAAAAAATGGCGGTTGGTAAATCCTCCGCTTTCTGGAGCAGTGCACCGGCGGCCTTGTACCCCTCATCGCCGCTGTTGTGCCCACAAGCGGTTATCAGCTTGGGGTTGCCGTCCAGTCCGCTTGCGGCCACGCAGTCTAAATAAGCCTGGTATCTTGCTTCGCCGCCAGTTTCCCCAATGTATCCAATCCTCCTGTGCCCATTGGAAATTAAATACTCCATCGCCAGCTTTGCAGCTTCATATCCGCTGTAAAGAACCTGATCCCAGCTTGCGTTGATTACATTACGACCGACAAATATCAGATTTTTATACTTGGCCTCCAGCCGCGTAAAGGCCTTGGTATCGTCAAACCGCCCCAAAAGAATCGCACCCAAAGGTCGCTTTTCCTTGCCCTGCGGATCCCAATCCAAAATCGCCTTGTCAACATGATAGCAATGGTCGATTAATGTATACCTCATTGTAAGGGCCTGTTGGGCCGCTGCCCGAAAGACTTGTGCGAAAAATGGGTTCTCTTCAATCGACCTTACCCGCCTGCCCAATAGGCACACAATGGCTTCCGTCTCCTGCGTTTGCCCCTTGGCCTTTCTTTGTCCCAGAGCCCTTGCATAGGGCAAAGGAGTGTAGCCGGTTTCCTTGATGATAGCCCAAACTCGGTCACGCAGTTCCTTTGTTGCGAAGTTATTGTTCGGGGAATTAATAATACGCGATACAGTGGACGGATGAACTCCCGCCAGTACTGCGATTTCTTTTAACGTCATTATTATGTTCCATCCTTAGTAAATTTTTGCGGATTACAAGACCTTTGCCGTGCTTCCAAAACGCTTGTCCTATGATTAGTATACGTCATATTTTGCAAAGATCAACGCAACAGGAAACCGGTTGCGTAAATACTTATTGAAAAACAAAAATGAGTAA
>DATMYU010000257.1:0-2037 GCA_035560775.1 Desulfosporosinus sp. | reverse complement strand
AATAATAGTTTTTATAATTTGCAAATAGAAAAGCCCTGATTGCTCAGGGCTTACTAATTTTTCGTCTAAATAGTCATAGTTCTTATCTAGCTTTAGAACAAGCCCTTAACTTTACCAGTTATGGTATCAACATCGACTCTTCTAAATGCAGGGTCGGAACTTGTACCAGGCATCAAGGAAATTGTTCCTGCCATTGGGCAAAGGAACTTCGCTCCACCATAAACTAAGATGTCACGAATTGGTAGCCTCCAACCAGTCGGTACGCCTTTTAAAGTCGGATCATGGGATAAGCTCAAATGGGTTTTGACCATCATTGTGGAGAAATCGTCATAATGTGAATCAGCTTCAAATCTCTTAGCCTTAGCTTCTGCTTCAGGAGACCAATCTACGCCGTCTGCGCCGTAAACTTCTTTAGCGATAAGCTCGACACGTTCACGAAGAGGCATTTCCAACGGATAGAGGCATTTGAACTCAGACTTCTCTTTGCAAGCATCCATAACGACATCTGCAAATTCCAAAGCACCATCTCCGCCTTCACCCCAGTGGTTGGAATAGGCACAGCGCGCTCCAGCTTCCTTGGCAATTTTCTTAACCAAATCAATCTCTGCTTGGGTATCCAGATGGAAACCGTTGATGCAGACAACCGGTACAATCCCGGATTTTTTGACAGTTTTAAGGTGATGAAGTAGATTAGCACACCCTTTTTCCACGAGTTCGAGATTTTCTTGAGTGTACTCTTCAGGTAGTGGACGACCAGGTACCACAGTAGGTCCGCCTCCGTGCATTTTTAATGCGCGAATCGTGGCCACCAGAACGGAAACGTTAGGTTTCAAACCACCTAAACGAGCTTTAACGTTCCAGAATTTCTCAAAACCGATATCTGCTGCAAATCCACTTTCTGTAACGTGATAATCAAACATCTTGAGGCCAAGGCGGTCAGCAATAATGGATGATTGACCAATAGCAATATTAGCAAACGGGCCAGCGTGAACCATGACTGGTTGACCCTCAGCAGTGAAACAAATCGTTGGGTTAATTGTGTTACGCATCCAAGCAGTCATTGCACCATCGACTTCTAAGTCTTTGGTCGTGACCGGTTGACCCGTCTTAGAATAAGCTACGATGATATTCCCAATCCGCTCTCTCAAGTCGGGGAGATCTTTAGCAACCGCCAAAATAGCCATTAACTCTGACCCCACAGCAATCCCAAATTTTGATTGCATTTGGAAACCATCTTTTTTGCCACCAACACCAATAATAATATTTCTAAGGCATTGAGCCGCGAAATCGATGATCCAGCCCATTTCTACATTTTTAGGATCTATATCCAAACGCTTCAAATTACGTTTAGCCAGCTCTTCATCGGTGTAGTTAGCTTCATGCTGCATCCGAGCATTGAGAGCTACCATAGCAAGGTTATGTGCGTTCATAATGTCATTGATATCCCCGGTTAATCCTAAAGAAAACTCAGTCATCGGTATTAATAGAGAGTTACCGCCACCGGCGGCAGTTCCCTTAATATTCATAGTTGGGCCGCCAGACGGTTGTCGAAGTGCGCCGCCGACGTTAACGCCTCTCTTGGCAAGTCCTTCTATCAAACCCAAAGCAGTTGTCGTTTTTCCTTCGCCTAATGGTGTTGGTGTGATGGCTGTAACTTCGATATAAAAGCCATCTGGTTTGTCTTTCAAGCGATTCATCATTTTTAGAAAGTCCACTTTTGGGGTTCTTCCGTAAGGAATCAGTTCACCCTCTTCGAGTGACAGTGTTTTGATCAAATCATTGACAGTAGGCATGTTTTTTTCTGCCTCTTCGGCAATCTGCCAATCTTTAAGTACTGTAGCATCCCAAGCCATTAAATCCGCCTCCTTAATTTATACTCTTTCCCAAAAAACAAAAACTAAGAACCTTTACCCCTCACACCTCAGTTATCATCCCATCCTATTCTAAAAAAGCGTACGTAATCCCTCTGACAAATCGATAGAAGTTAGTATATCCACAAAACTATTTTTCATTAAAAGTACTTCATCGAGGTTGTCG
>DATMYU010000256.1:0-5215 GCA_035560775.1 Desulfosporosinus sp. | reverse complement strand
ATATATATAAGTGGGCAATAAGCCAAGAAGCCGATGTTTAGCTAAAGCCCTTGGCTTATCGCGAACTACCGTAATAGCATTACATTAATGGATCGAGATCAAAGCAAGGATGTTTGCATTCCTCTAAGAATGGGGTAATTTCATCTACCGATGTTCCAATGGATTCATCGGCAATCTTATCGAGGAAGTCTGCACCTAAACCAGCGTCAATGGCAGATTGAGTTAAATCATCGCGCAAGTGCTCTTTGAGCTCTTTTGGCATCCAGATGATTCGAGCGAGTCCACCATCAGCAGGAATAAATTTCTTACTGACTAGGTAGGTACGTCCAATTCCCATGAATCCAGGGGTTTGCGTTCCTCCGCCACAAGTTCCAGCCAAGGTGGAGAACGTCATACCGCAAGGAGTCATTCCCGTGTGCTCACGGGTGGTAACCATAATCCCGTTGACTTCAGGGATGATGGCCATGATGGCCTCAAAGCAACCGCAGGAAGTCATCGGTTTGTCCATGATCGTATAGAGATTGACTTCTTCCAAGGTGCCGTGGGATTCTGTATTTAGATATTCATTACAGCTCTGCCACATGCCTTTTAGATCGTCGATAGCCGGTCCTTTAGGAATAGGTTGGTTCGGTCCGGTCGGAGTGATCTCAAACGATGCTTTGGCATCCAACCAACTCACGGCGCCGCACAAGCCAACCCGTTCTGGGGTGACGATACATACATGGTTTGGTGCAAAGGATTGACATAGCAAGCACGAGTAGAAGTCTTCGACAGAGTCATCCGTTAAGGTCCTCATTCTATCGTCACGAGCCTTATATACCTCACGAGCATTGATGATCTCTTCATCAACTTTCGCTTGGTCTGTAATAATCGTGACTTGTACCCGGTCGACAATAGCTGGGAATTCTTCTTTTAATTTGCACAGAAGGAGCATGCCGAGGTCTTTCATTAAGAAGCCGTTTGCTCTGGCGTCTTTGGAAACCCGTACCCAGCACAAATCCCGTTGGGCCACGTGCCAAATACCTTCTCCATAGTTCGTAAAGTAGTGAATTCGACGCTCTAAGACGCCTTCAAAATCCGCTTGAAACTTACGGCCATAAATGTCAATCTTAATTCCTAAAGGAAGTTTGGATCCCTCCGGAATACTATCGATTTCAGGCCCAATAACCGTGACCTGACCGTCAACGACGTCATCAGGGCCAACCATATGAACGAGTTCGAAAGCCGTCGTTCGACCGCCACCGAATTCGACGTAGGTATCTCCTTTGCGGATCGTTTCTCCCTCAAAAGCAGGTCCGAAGTTAATCGGAATCGGTATTTCAATGTTCGTTAATTTGATTCCGCGGACTTCCAGCGCTAAAGGAATAATCTTTTCATAATCAGGCTCAGAAACATACCAATCTGGAATTTGCATATCGTCACTCAGTACCTGATCCGTCAAAACTGGGAAGCCCATAAAGATGGCGCCCATTTCGGCAGCGACTTTGACATCGTCCAGCTCACCTAGATGAAGAACGAAAGCGCGAATCCGACGACGTTGGTAATCACGATGGTTTTCTCGTTCTCCAGCAGGAATACCACCGAAAGCAGCTCCTGCACGGAAGGCATAGTTCACAGCATGAATAACTGATGTGAAATTACCTAAGGGGAAGGCAATATAGTCTTCTCCGATTTTAACGTTTTCTTCAAGACACTGCTCAATGATCTCGTCGCAAAGGAAGATCATGAACCCTTTACCCATTAAATTATCGACGATTTTCTTGGCGGCTTTAGAGTCTTTAGCCCGGCCAAGAATAACAGCAACACCCGGAATGGTCCAGTCAACCATCTTAATCCCGTGTTTCCGAACAACAGGGTCGCCCAAGAAACCTGTCCAAGGTTTGACTTTTAGGTCATCCCCACGGAGATAATTAACAGTCTCAATGATCTCTGCAGCATAAAGGACCGCTTCTCCCCAAAGTCTAGCATTTGCAAAGGTCATTTCCGTGGTAACTTGTGTACGCAAGCGGTTCAGGATAGGAACCAGTTCACCCAGTTGGGTCACTTTTTCTCCAGAAAGACACTCAATGACTGGAAGATGGTAAGCTGTATCTGGATAACTGATAGCTTGTTCAGTACCATAATCTTTAATCGCACGATTTAGAAGAATTTCTGCATAAGTCATGGCGATTACTGTACCGTCATAAGCTTTGCGCAGTAGCTTTTTAGGTTCTTGGCTAGGATCCTTAATCGCATCTTCGTAAATTTGTTCCATAGACATAATCACTATTCCTCCTTTCTTACCAGCCTTGAGCTAATGTTGTTTCATTTTTTTCTGCTGCCCGTTTATGGATACCTAATTTCCAAGTGCGATACTCGAGGGCATCCAAGAGTTTAGTTGCGCCAATAACAGGATCAACTTCAAAAATAAAGTTTCCGCCAAAGACATCATGGGCAATTTGGGTCGTTATTCCATATACAAGGTCGCTTCCTTCCACAGGAGGTAACGATCCAACATGAACTGGAAGACCCATAGTGACAGCCCAAGAGCCGATTGAGATTGCTTTTTCATGCATAGCCTCCGGAGCAGATGCGGCAAACGGAACTTTAGGCACATCAACACCCAGTTCATCAGCCATAGCTATAGCTAATTCCATACCGCGGCTATTATCAACACATGCACCAACATGGAACACCAACGGCAGTCCAGTTGACAATTGTGGGTTTGCCACTTCAAGCGTTTTAAGGAATGCTTTCAGTCCGTCGCCGGCATAAGCGTCAACCGCCAAAGGAGACATCAAACCAAATTTCGCATACGCACCAGCCGAGCAACCAGTGGCGATGACGAATACATCATTCTTTACAAGCTCTTTTAGAACTGCAACATGGGATTCATCTTGAAGTCGTTTAAGGTTGTTGCATCCAGCCATGAGTACAACTCCTTTGAGTTGTCCGCTCAGGATTGCATCAGTCAGGACAGATATAGGACGGTCAGGACAAATATTTGCAAAAATTTTCGTGAGCGCTTCTATACTGAAACCTGCAACAAGCTTGTGACGTTCAGTGGGAATTGAGATTTTCTTAGGATCCCGATGTCCATATGCTTCAATAGCTATGCTAATAAGTTTTTTGGCATCAGCCATAGCTGTCGCAGTATCAAAAGCAATGTGTTGTGCTCCAGGAATCTTCATCATAAATTCCGTTGTTATTACCTTGGTATGGTAACATTCTGCAACGGTTTGTACCGAAGGATAAATACATTGGATATCAACAACCATTGCATCCAAAGCACCTGTCATAATAGCCATTTCTTGAGAGGCAGAAGAGGTAGCTAGATAAACACCCTCCCTCATAAGCAGCTCATTACCAGTACAACAAATTCCGACAATATTGATTCCCTCAGCGCCAACCTTCTTGGCATCTTCTTTCATTGCCCGTGCTGCAGCAACAACCATTTCACTCAAAACCGGATTGTGTCCGTGGACGGCAATGTTGACCATTTTCGGGTTAATGACCCCTAGATTCGCCTCTGAGACGATGGGTTCAGGAATTCCGAACATTACATCACTTAGCGCTGTACCTATATATGATCCAGCTAAGTCAGTAAGCGAAGTTTTAAGTCCGCCAAAAATAATATTTACCGGATCAGTATCAACACCCATAGCTGTTTGAGCAATAATTTCGGTAATAGCACCATCAATGCACCTAGGCATAATATTGGTTTGTTTGAATTTCCTCCGGCGCCCCTCAGGAATAAGGCTGTCCAAGAAAGCAAGCGGGCGATCTTGATAGCGACCAAAATCCGCATAACCTATCTCAACGACGTCTTTAAGAATTTCCAAATTTTCACGATTTAATGTGGTAATACCTAATTTTTCAGCTATTGCCAAAAGTTTAGGGACTGATTTAATCTCATAATCCGGAGCATGCCCTTCAACTAAGGCGTGGGCAGTATGCAAGACATGGCGTGCATGCTCCGAGTGAGATGCAGCTCCTCCAGCAATGTATCGAACAAGGTTGCGGGAAACAATGGTATAAGCAGACGCTCCACATATTCCACGACTGCCAGGGCCCTCTTCTTTTTTAATTCGGCAGGGTCCAGCAATACAGATCTTGCAACATATTCCATTATACCCGAATGTACATTGAGGCTGTTGAGCGACTACACGATCAAAAACTGATTCAATTTTGCTTTCTTCTACCATTTTTAGCATTTGCAAGGCGCCAGGATCCGTCGTACGAATAGGATTCTTAGGATCAACAACTCTCGGTGCACTGGACGGACGGGCAGTATGCGTCAAATCACGATATCTAGGCATATGACAACCTCCTCTTTATTAAGATAGCCTTCTCACGCGCTTCAATGTTTCTAGCGAGAAACAAGTCATCTCCCTTCACCTACGATTTCTTGATAAATTATATTTAATTGATCACTTAGAGACCCTCCCGGCAATTCTTCATCGCCTGTATTTATTGACATGTCCAACAACTCATCGCTGTAAGGGATGATGCCAATAAGTTCTTTGGGGGAAAAATGGTCTCTAAGAAAATTTTCATCTTTAGAATTACGGACTTTATTACCTATAACAACTACGCGTGGGATCCCCAACTCAAGGGCCAGTTTTTGAATAACTTTTACTGTTTGAACGCTGACTTTAGAGGGCTCAGTTACAATAACCAGCACATCGACACCCTGAGCCGTACCTCGGGTGAGTTGTTCAATGCCTGCACCCATATCCAAAATTACAGTATCTTGTTCTCCAAGAATTAGCGAATTTACTAAAGCTTGAAGGAAGCTGTTTTCTTTACAATAACAGGAGGTTCCTCCCCCTTTGATGTTCCCCATGCGGAAGAACCGAAGGGTCCCCAAAGTCACACAGTAATCATCTAATATATCGTCAACATTGGGATTTAGAGCATAAAATGCTCCACTCCCTCCCATTCTCTCTTCAATCAACTCTTTCATATCGACAATGGGCTTCAGTTCTGCGAGAACCTCTTCATCAATACCCATTATAGTCCCGAGACTGGCATCTGGGTCCGCGTCAACCGCCAAAACCGTGATCCCTTTATTAGATAGCCAACGGGCAAGGTTTGCGGCGAAAGTAGTTTTGCCGACACCACCCTTGCCGGAAATTGCGATTTTCAATTGGTACCAACTCCTTCTACTTATACAAATTTGCTAGAGAAAATTATAATTATAGTTTCCTTCAAAGGAGTCATTTATTCTTCTCGC
>DATMYU010000255.1:0-2170 GCA_035560775.1 Desulfosporosinus sp. | reverse complement strand
GCAGATTTGGGATATCGGCAGCTACCCATTGCGTGATGTCCGCTTCGAGAGTATGGTGTAATCTTTTTCACAACATATTTGAAACTCTAGCTGGAGGAACTGAAAATCCAGCTTAGACATAAGAAAAACACGAATTAACTTTCTGTTGATTAAGATGTTGGAAAGAATGGAGTGAATTTGATGGGTAGTGGAGAAATGGTTGTAAAAAGAGACTATATTGTAAATTCCCATGAACGATGCAAGAGATATGAGGTTGATCTGGACCGGATCTATAGCAGGAAGATCATTAGTGGCCGTGAGCTCTTGATGAAGCTTGATGAAAAGAGAGAACTATTGGTTACGGCTGAGCTCTATATGAACCAATTATATAATTTTGTGAAAGGATCTAATTTCTTCTCCATACTAACGGATGAGGAAGGCTGTATTTTGAGTGTCATAGGAGATGAAGGTATTCTAACCGAGGCCTTTTCATTGAAAATGGTGCCAGGAGCGTATATGGATGAACGCAGCATCGGGACAAATTCCATGGGTACGGCTCTGGCCGAGGGCAAGCCGGTGCAGGTATCAGGTGAGGAACATTATATCAGGGAGTATCACCGTTGGACTTGCTCAGCTTCGCTTATACGAAATGCAAAGGGCGAAATCATCGGGTGCATTGATTTGACGGGTTACAGTGAATATGTCAACTCGCATACGCTGGGTATGGTAGTGGCAGCTGCTAATGCAATAGAAAAAATGCTGGTCATAAAGAGATACACTGAGGAATTATCGATGGCTAAGAGGTTTACAGAGACGATCATTGACTCTATTGAAGTAGGATTATTAACTTCTGACCTGGAGGGTAATATAAAAACAGTCAATCGTTCGGTTGCGGATATGTTTGGCTATCAACCGGATGAAATGAAATTGATGAAAACGTGGGATTTACTGGAGGATTGGGAACACGTGAAAACTTCAGTCATGAACAAGCATAGCTTTACAGATGAGGATGTGTTTGTGAATTCCAGGAGAAACAAGCTTCAATTTAACTTAAGTGCCTATCCGCATCTTGATAGCAAACAAAATTTAAGGAATATCGTCTTTGTTTTCAAGGAAGTCAAAAAAGTCAGAAAGCTAGCTAATAAAATCATGGGGCATCATGCTATTTACACGTTTGATAAAATCATTGGCAAAGATCAGAATTTTGTTCGGATCATTGATTATGCCAAAATGATTGCCGATAGCAGATCCAATGTGTTGATTTTGGGCGAAAGCGGCACGGGTAAAGAACTCTTTTCCCAGGCAATACATAATTACAGCCACAGAAAGGATGAACCTTTTATAGTATTAAACTGCGGTGCAATACCAAGGAACCTGATAGAATCTGAACTGTTTGGGTATGAAGGAGGAGCTTTTACCGGAGCAAAACGCACTGGTCAAGCTGGAAAATTTCAAATTGCAGATGGCGGAACGATTTTTCTGGATGAAATCGGTGAAATGCCGCTGGATATGCAGACCAGGCTACTCCGAGTTCTTGAGGAAGGCACAGTGAGCAGGATTGGAAGTGCCAAGGAGATTGTTGTGGATGTAAGAGTGATTGCAGCTACCAACAAAGATCTGAATGAAGAGGTTAGTAAAGGTAATTTCCGCAAGGATTTGTACTACAGGCTGAATGTCCTTCCCATAAAACTGCTGCCATTAAGGGAAAGAAAAGCCGACATACCTCTTTTGTGTCAGTTTTTCATGAGAAGAATATCTATGAAACTTAACAAGAAAAGCGTAAATCTCAATGAGGAGACTATGAAATACTTTTTGGGCTATGAATGGCCAGGAAATGTCAGGGAACTGGAAAACATAATAGAGCTGATCGTAAATACTGAAACTATTCCTGACAGTTTTATGAAGGCAGTCAGCAATACTGATGAAAAAGCTGAGGTAAACTTGAATAGGTTAGAACCAGCAACCCCCTGTGAAGTGATTGAGGAAAGCCTAAATTTAGCGTTCGTTGAAAAAGAGCTGATACTCAAGGTATTGAATTTGTATAGAGGGAATATCACTCTATGTGCAAGGGCACTCGGAATTGGAAGAAACACCTTTTACAGAAAAATGGAGAGACATGGAATTAAATGTTCTGAAACAGAACAGTGTTCCAGTTTGTAACACATAATTCTGATAATTTCTGTTCAATAAC
>DATMYU010000254.1:0-6190 GCA_035560775.1 Desulfosporosinus sp. | reverse complement strand
TTATTAGGAGGTGAACCGTTAATGGCCAATCTCATTGAGAAAGCTAAAAACTACTCTGTCAGTCGTCGCACCTTTCTTGGCATGACGGCCACGCTAGCTGCTGCTGTGACTTTGCCTGGCTGTGGACTGGTTCCAGTGGATGCTAAAAAGGCAAACGAACTGGCGAATAAGGAAGGGAAATGGATTACTGCGGCTTGTTGGCACAATTGCGGGGGGCGTTGCTTAAATAAAGCTTATGTAGTTGAAGGCATCGTCACTCGTCAGAAGACGGACGATACCCACCCAGATAGTCCGGATTTCCCACAGCAAAGAGGGTGTGCTCGTGGACGATCTCACCGAAAAATGGTACTAGGTGCGGATCGTCTCAAATACCCGATGAAGCGCAAGAACTGGGAGCCCGGCGGCGGTAAAAAGGAACTTCGTGGTAAGGATGAGTGGGTTCGTATTTCCTGGGATGAAGCACTAGATATCATGGCGAGTGAGCTAAAGCGGATTAAAGGAAAGTATGGAAATACAAGTTTCTTTGCACCCTCTGGTGGTTCAGGCGGCGGGATGGAACCTCAACGCCTCTTAAACGCCTATGGTGGATGTACAGAACGGTGGGGGAATGTTTCCTGGGGATCATGGCCTGACGTTTATAGTACCGTCACAGGACTTCCGAATAGCGGAGCAACCTCTGGAAATGACAGGTTTAGACTACGTGATTCAAAGCTTATTATCCTCTGGGGGGCAAACCCTGCTCAGTCAAGCCAAGGCCTTCCAACCTATAACTATTTACAAGCGAAAAAAGCTGGAGTGAAGTTTATTGTTATCGACCCACTTTATACAGAGTCGGCCAGAACATTGGGAGATGAATGGATTCCGATTCGTCCGGCTACCGACACAACCTTGATCTTAGCAATGGCTTATCATATTCTCACAAACAATTTACTCGATCAGAATTTCTTAAATAATTGCACGATAGGATTTGACGCTGACCATATGCCAGAGGGTGCAGATCCTAAAGAGAACTTTAAGGATTATGTTCTTGGAACGTATGACGGGACATCGAAAACTCCAGAATGGGCTTCGGAAATCTGTGGTGTTAGCCCTGAAATTATTCGTAAGTTTGCACAAGAATATGCGACAACTAAACCAGCCGCCATCATTTCCGGGGGGGCGCCGGCACGCATCAATAATGGGGAACACTTGCCTCATGCCATGATGACGCTTGCTTATATGACAGGAAATATCGGCATTCCAGGCGCCGGTGTGAGTCCCAATATGCATAACTCGGCCACCAATGCCGGGCCAGCATTGGTACAGCCAGGAGGCGACGGCATCCCTAAAGTGATCAACCCTATCGCAAAAAGTCGAATCAATAGCGGTGAGATGTGGGATGCGGTTCTTAAGGGACAATATACAGAAAGCAAAGGGAATAAGGTAAATATCGATATTCAGATGATATGGAACTGGTTTGGTCATACTCTGAATCAAAGAGCAGGCACAACCCAAGGGATAAAAGCCCATAGAAAAGTCGAGTTTGTAGTGGCTCAGAATCTGTTCTTAACCACGGATGCCAGATATTCGGATCTAGTCTTGCCAGTTACATCCCAGTGGGAGAGGCTTGGAGGATTACTCACGGGAAATCGTGAAATTCTCATTTATCATACGCAAGTGATTAAGCCACTTTTTGAGGCGAAAAGTGATATGTGGATTGTCACGGAAATTGCTAAACGCTTAGGCGTTGATACCAAAATAGTTAACCCGGTTTCAGAGGAACAACAATTGTATAATTTGCTTGCAGGTTCAACGGTCATGAAAGCCGACGGATCTGGTTATGAGAAATTGGTAACCTTGACTGGTGAAGATATTCAAGGGCTTGGGGCCAAGGGAACACCACAGACCGGTCGCATCTCCTATCAAGATTTTAAGGAAAAGGGAATTTATCAAATCCCCAGATCTCGTGGTGATAAATTAGAATTTACAAGTTTCGAAGATTTCTTGGCAGATCCAGTTGGTAAGAAATTAGCAACTCCCAGCGGTAAATTCGAAATTTACTGCGATACGCTTGCCAAGAAGATCGAAAAAATTGGCTTCACTACAAAATCCCCGATCCCTAAGTACGACCCACCGTTGGAAGGGTATGAGGATGGATTAAAGGATGGCTTTAATTACCAAATTATTACCATCCATTACAATAGGCGTTCCCATTCGACATTAGACAATGTGCCTTGGCTAAGGGAAGCTTTCCCACAAGAATTTTGGATGAATGCCAGCGATGCTAGGAAATCGGGAATTAAAACCAATGATATCGTCAAAGTAACCAGCCGACATGGATCCGTAATTCGTCCCGCCTATGTCACGGAGCGCATTATGCCAGGCGTTGTGGCGTTGGGAGAAGGGGCTTGGGTGGAAATGGACGAGCAAGCGGGAGTAGATAAGGCTGGAAACACTGGGATTCTTAATGGACCTATCGCTACTGGGCAAGGGCATAGTGGTTTTAATTCATGCAATGTCAAGGTAGCGAAGTATGATAAACCCCTTGAACCAGATGTTAAATGGCCGCAACGAATCATTTTCTAAGAGAGGTGAGGAAGAATGGCACAACTAGGATTTTATTATGACATGACAGTTTGTACGAGCTGCAAAGTCTGTCAAATCGCCTGTAATGATAAGAATAATTTGGAGGTGGGGACTCTTTTTCGAAAGGTCTATAATTTCGAAGGAGGAACGTTTCCGAAACCTTGGGCGTACAATCTCTCCATAGCCTGTAATCATTGTGCAGAACCTAAATGTACGAAGAACTGTCCGACAGGTGCACTGTACAAAAGGGAAAAAGACGGGATCGTCATGTTTGACGAGGAGAAGTGTATCGGCTGTAAGCTGTGTACTTGGTCATGCCCTTATGGAGCACCCAAATATATCGAATCTAAAGGAAAGTCCGGAAAGTGTAATTTCTGCGTGGATCTTATTGATGCAGGGGGACAACCTGCTTGTGTAGCAGCTTGCCAAATGAGAGCTCTTGAATTTGGAGAGATAGAAGAACTGCGTAAAAAACATGGCAATGTTGCCGATATCAAGGGCTTGCCTGATTCGGGAATGACCCACCCATCTCTGACAATAAAACCTAATAAAGAATCCCTGAAGTAGATTCTACTCAAGTGATAAAAAGGAGGCCTGATGGATGTTTGCTGAAGAATGGCCATTAATGATGTTTACTTTAATTAGTCAGCTAGCAGTCGGAAGTTATATTCTTCTCGTGCTCGTTCGCTCCATATTAGCCCAAAAGGATGCTCCATCAGCTAAACGTCTGACAAGCTTCGGTTTTCTAGCCGTAGGGCCAATCATGGCGCTAGCCCTTATATTCTCGCTCTTTCACCTGGGAACCCCGACGGGTGCCTATCGATCCATCCTGAACCTTGGTTCATCATGGTTAAGTCGTGAAATTCTGACAGCTGGGGGATTCTTCGTGCTGTGGTTTCTAAGCTATAAGGCTTATCAAAAAGAGAATGCAGGTAGCGGCTTAGGATGGCTAACCTCTCTGGTCGGACTACTCGTCATTTTTAGCATGGTGAATATCTACGGCACCTCTGTCCGTCCAGCTTGGGATAACGCGAATACGTACATCGCTTTCTTTGGGACGACATTTGCTCTAGGTAGTCTGGGGGCGGCAAGCTTCATCGCTTATGGAGCAAAGGGAAGTGCACTCTCACCGGAAATCCTCACGATTCTTAAAAAAGTCAGTCTGATTGGTATAGTCGCAGTAATCATTCAACTTATCTATCTTCCAGTTTTCATCTCAGGACTCGGAAGCGGAGTGGCCGCATCTATAGCGTCCGCGCAACTACTATCTGGAAGCTACTTGTTTCCTCTGGTAGTATACGGGATCCTCTCTCTTGTCGGTGTAGGTCTTCTCTACTATGGATTAGGGAAAGCGACCAGTACAAAGTCCATACCTGTTAATGTGGTTTACCTCGCTCTCATCATGGTTGTCGTAGGTGAGTTCATAGGTCGGTATGTCTTCTATGCTTCTGCCGTTTCGGTAATGATTGGGCAGTCTTAGTCTAGGAAACCCATACAGAATAACTGTGTATGCAACGTATAACGACAAAAAGTCCTTTCCTCTTGCTGGGGAAAGGACTTTTTGTGTTGAAGGTTTATATATCTGACGCCAAGTCGAACTTCTTCGGAGTGGTCACATCAAGCCTTAATTCTCGCAGGTAACTCCCGTCATCTCTTTTTTCCATCACATTATAGGAGATCCCTACTTCAATATCCAACTTGGCAAGTGCCTTAACCTTTTCAACGTGGAATTCGATAAATTGGTAGTCGTCATTGACTAAATAGTTTGTGTAACGGTGCTTTTTAAAGACACCCAGCACTTTAGGAATGTCCGCGCCGAACACTTTGGCTGATTTATAGAAATAGTCTTTCGATGAGAAGTACTGTGTCTTGACCACTTGTTTACCGTAATTTTGTTGGTAGATTTGAGCAGTATGCTTGTTTTCTAAGGAACAATATTGGACGCCTAGGTTGAGCTTATGATCGATAATAAATTCAAGCAGGTGAAGACATTCAAGCTCGCTATGTGAGATGGGAAGCCCTCCGGCATACCAGTAGTCATAGAGAACCCGGTAAGGGGGATTTTTCACCTTGAACCCCTTTTCCTTAAAAATCGCTGCATTGTGGAGGGGGAAACAGAATTCTAAAAAGTTAATGCCAAAAATACCTAGGGTGTCGAGCGTCAGAAGCAAGCCTTTCATGGCTTCTAGGGTGCCAGGAATGACAGGCATCTCGACCATAACTGTGGGGATATAGGCTTTGGCTAAGGACATCTTTGCCAAGACACTAACCTGTAGGTCCTTGGGATCATCTATCTTTATACTAAAACGGATCTCGTCAAGGTGGGTTTCTTGGAGTGCTTTCAGAACGGCTTCATCTAATAAATCTCCAGATGTGTACAAACGAGTATAAACATGTGGAAATTTAGATCGAGCATGTCGGAAGAAATCGACGGTTTCGGATTTGTGGAGTAAAGGCTCACCACCAGTTAGTCCTAGGTGCACCAGTTTGCCTCCACTTTGATGTAGGGAGTCGAGTTCATCACGGTAGTTTCTCGTGTGCTTGGAAAACTGTTCATAGTTATCCTGGTTTTTGTTAAAGCAGAAGTAACAATCGCGATGACACATCAGAGAAAGAAATAAGGTAACGCTACCAACTCCTTTTTGACAGGAAACGCAGGCAGGTGAGATCTGGTTAACGTAGATACTTTTGCCCTCATTTCTAAAGAAAGCACCCTTGGTCCGAAGACGTTCGAGGAGTGTCTCCGTTTCCGAGGTAAGATCCTGATCTAGAGAGAGCCCTGTTTGATTCACCCAATTTTTAAAACTATCGTTGATCTTTAAGTAGATCTGCCCATAGTCCTTTAGTTGAGGGTTTTTTACGGTAGCAAGTCTTTCCGACGATAAATTACTAAGCACTATAGTACCCCTCTCGATGCAGTTAATGAGAAAAGTGTTTGTACACTTTGAGATATATTGATTCGTTATGGATTAATTATAATCCTTTGGGAAAATAACACAAAACTGAAACCCATCATGGGTTAGCACAATGTCTAACGCTGATTAACGTCGACTTAGATAACCCAGTGACGTGTAAAAAGAGCATGAAAATCCAGTTGAGAAGATTGGATTCAAAACTACAGCGGCACAAAGCTATATCAAGCAGAAATTTGAAGAAGAACTCTGGAAGAATAAGATATTTACTCCTGTCGATGAAGTAATAATTAGAGGACAGAGACATGAGAGGATTATCTCTTTAAAGCCGAAAGTTAAGAAAAGGCCTATCCTATTCAACCATGGTAATATCAGGTATAATAATCAGATGAAGGATTACAACAAAGGTGCTAAACATGATGATGCCCTGATAGCCTCTATGGAGCAGTTCAGTTGGTCGAAGGGGTAAAGTGTTGAACCGCTAGGGCAGTTCCCGTCTTCATTAAAGGGACAGGACAGCCTATACTGCACAAGAAAAGGACTTAAACAATAGTTTCGGGTCTTTAAAACAGTAGTAAAGAGAAGGATTCCTTGGACTTGAACAAATGACTTGCTAATGCTATGACAAGAAGGATAACGTTTGCCAACGAAACAGGATTAGTAATAATCACAATTTATATAGAAAGGAGTAAAACTCTTGCACTTCGTTTTAC
>DATMYU010000253.1:0-2095 GCA_035560775.1 Desulfosporosinus sp. | reverse complement strand
AATGTCACCCGTATGTAAAATGTTTTATATTACATTTGTCACATCAAAAGAAAAACGGCTGGTTTTTCCAGCCGTTTCATTGTTCATTTTTCCTGTTCTTGTTTTATTCTCTCCCGTTCCGCCCTCGCTCTACGTTTTCCTTCTGCAAGACGCTTTACCAACTCATCTTTTTCATAGAAGGACATCATCTTTTCAATCTCTAAAATCAAGTCTATTTGTCCGTCTACCACGTGATTATTGTCGGCAGTCCAAATTTCAGACCCAAGTTCACGAATAGTTTTTATGAACGAGATGGCTTGCATAGCCTTTCTACCTAGATATTTTTCGCTATAAATGTAAACCCGTTTCAAGCCTTGTCGTTCAATTTCATAAATAGCGTTTGAATAGACAAGCTTAGATACCTCCACTACCCAAGTGCTGTCATCGGAAATAGTGTCCCCGTTTTTAACAGCACAAGGATGGATGGCCTTTATCTGCTCATCAATGCTTAAATCTTCAACCTTTCCGTCACGAACCAAAATAACTGCACTCGCTTTCATGTTACCTCCAATAAATTTAGGATTTACTACTAATATCGGAGTTTAGCGAATAATCGTGTCTGAGAATTTCACCTATAAAGTCACTTTTTATGACTCCATCCTCAAACATAGAAAAAACTTCAATTTCAAGTTCTTCACACAAGACCAAAATAGCAAAAATTCTTTTCATATCGGGCATCTTTTTTATGCCCCAGACATACATTCTCTCTATACCGTTTTTACTCAGAGCGTTGCATATGTCGAGCAAGTTCATTTCCGACCAATGCAAAATTAGGACTAATTCTCTGCCCTGTTGATTTGCGAACCAGCGGATACCCTCGGTTTCTTCTGCATACCCTTGAAGGTCGATTTCGGGTGTTACTATCAGTGCCGCTGACTTCATACAGTCCTCCAATTCTACAAGAAAAAATACGTTTTTTTATTTACATTTCTGAAAGCTAGAGTACAATCTAGTATATAGAACAAACGTTCATAAGGCAAGCAAAATGGAGGCGTTTATGGAAAAAATAGCCGGACTTATCTGTGAGGACTGGCCCAACTCTACTGCATCCGAACAGGCAGAAAAGATGATGAAACTTTGTACCATCGTAGAATTTCATCACATTGAAAATTTAAACGCCAGACAAAAGATTCAACTATTCAATTCTCTATCTGGCAATTGGGGATTTACAATGATTGTAGTCGATTCCGCTTACCATCTCGCAGATGATTTAGAGGAATTGCAATGGATTCTTCCCGAAATTTACTACGCCGGACTTAAACTATGTTTGATTCATGGCGACCAATTGGTTGAAGTAAAAATGGAGAAACCGAATGACCGTATTTTGAATATCGGAGTTGATTTGGATTTTGACTGGCTCGCTGGTGTGAGCGCATGATGGTTTGAAAGAAACTAATCCAATTATCCGCCCCTATTGCTGGGGCGGTTTTTATTTAAAAAGTGAGTTTTTGTACAGAGACTGTGTTTTTGTCTTGCATTGCGTCTAGTATATGTAAGAAAACAATCCCTGTGATGCGGTGCGTGAGTGTACTAAATCAAGGAACATATCAAATGGAGGCGAAGGTCAACCCCCTTATCAACGTTCAGGCAGCAAAATCCCCGCCCGCTGCCTTCAACCAAATGGGTAAAAGAGCTTGAAGGGAATCAACATCTCGGAGAGCGAAACACTCACGCTTTGTGGTACGCTTTTTAGCCGCGCCACGAGAGTTAGTAGAAAGACAATAAATCCCGACCCTTAATTGAGAACCGTCACGAGACACCCGAAGGGGTGTGGGGAAGCTGGTAGAATCATGGACATAGTGACCGGGCATGTATAAGACTACCAGTGTGGCTAACGCCACTTGCGGAAGACCAGTTGCCGCCGCATTAAGTTGCGATATTCTGGCCGACAGACCATGCAGTTTATATTCGTTCCTTCCCCCTATATAAGTAGTGTTGAGTATGTAGCTTTTACTCCAACATTATTTATATAGGGGGAATTGTGCTTGCACGACTCCCATGCACATGCAAGAACTAAGACTTAGCACCGAAAATCTTCCAGCACAGGGGTTAATTA
>DATMYU010000252.1:0-3055 GCA_035560775.1 Desulfosporosinus sp. | reverse complement strand
CCAATATACGATCCAAATCTTTTTTAGTAGGCATTAGACACCTTCTTACTTTGTAAATTTATTTTCATTTCTATTTCTTCTTCTTTCCTTATTAAGAATCATCTTATCATAATATAAGCTAAAGTGTAATAAAGAAAACTTGGCTGGCGCCCACCGACGAAGACACTGTCTTCGCACGGGTTAAACCTTCTTGCAGCACTGTCTTCGCACGTATTAGCCTTCTTGCAGTATGTAACGAAGTTATACTTTCTGATAAGCACAATAAAACGGCCCCCAAAAGAGACCGTTCCAAGCAATTAATTTTAGCACAAATGTCCTTTAGCTGACAAGGTCATTCTGCTTGAACCTTTTTCAGTCCACAGACCGGACAGTTTTGCAGAGCTAACGGTACCTCAAGCCCGCACTCATCCATTAAGTCTGCATTGAGAAGAATCTCTGACGTCAGCCCATCAGCCACAATTTCTCCGTTTTTTATCACAATAGTCCTTTCACAGGACTCGAAGATCATATCTAAATCGTGACTTGTAATAATTTTCGTGTGTTTAAAGCCTTTCAGCAATTCCATGACTCTACGTCTGGATTTCGGATCAAGAGCAGCTGTGGGTTCATCCATCACGAGTACGTCCGGTTGCATAGAAAGCACGGAGGCAATTGCTGCCGCACGCTTTTCTCCTCCAGACAACTTAAAGGGTGCACGGTCTTTCAAATGTAGTATTCCCACCATCTCCAAGGCTTGAAGAACGCGCTTTTCAACTTCCTTTTCGTCAAGCTTATAATTACGCGGTCCAAAGGCTACATCATCATAGACAGTTGTCATGAATAATTGGTCGTCTGGATCCTGAAAAACCATACCCAACCTTTGACGAATCATGGAAAGTGTTTTTTTAGTTACTCGTACATCTCCCACACAGACTTCACCCTGGCTTGGAAATAGAACCCCCATGAGCAACATGAGGAGCGTCGATTTTCCTGCTCCGTTTGCTCCTATGATTCCCACCGATTCTCCATGATGGATACAAAAAGACATTCCATTGATCGCTTTATGTTCATCTGGGTAACTATAATGCAGATCCTTTACCTCAAGTTTATGATGACTCATCTTATCACTCCCGTTATCAATGAACCTAAAATCACAGGGATATTGTACATTCTCGCCGCTACAAAGAATAACACCCATCCTGCTAAATAAGCCAAATCCCAGACTCTTATTCTTCCAAATCCTCCGGTATGATATTCCCCGGTAAACCCTCTTAAACACATAGCTTCGTAAATACGCTGTGCTCTATCAAAGGTCCGGAGTATTAACTGCCCTGCCAATGATCCCCAAGCGCTCCGATGTACGCCCTTTTGATTTGGAGCTCGCAGTGAATACGCCCTTAAACTCCGAGCAACTTCCTCCATCAAAACTGAAATATAGCGGTAGGTTAAGAGCAGCTGCAGCACAAATATACGAGGGATTCTCAGCATCCTCAATGCCCCACCCAACCGATCCATCCCTGTCGTGGCGATAAGCAGAAGGGCTGCGGTGACTGTCAATGCGCTCCTTATCAACAGAGAAAGAAAGGTGATCCACCCTCTTGATATTTCTATTCCACCCAATAAAAAGATTTGATGGTCGAAAAAAGGGTTTAGTATACCTATTCCAATAATAAGAGGCGAAACAAGTAAGATCCTCATAAATATAGGTTTCACTGGAAGTTCTGCTAGAGCAAAGATCATCACAGGATAAATAAGCAGCGGCAGCAAACCGCCAATATCGTATTTTCCAAAGGATACGACCACAATTAGATAACTGACTGTGGTCAATAATTTCACGAGAGGATGTATTTTATGGATGGTGGTTTCCTTCCGAGCCAAGTCATCGAGAATCCGCATATTATACATTGAATTCGTTATAGTACACATATCAACAATCCGATCCTTATTTAAATTAACGACAAGGTTACCCCTTAACCCCAGAACTATTTAAGACTGGGTTCCATTTTTCCTTCTTTTAGCTAAACTGATACCAACCCCCACAAGGCCTGCCAAGACAAGCGTCATTCCCCCACCAACTAATCCGGCAGTACTCGTTCCTCCGCTTACAGCAGGCCATGCTGCTTCACTCCCTCCTGCACTTTGTTCTGTTTTTGGTGCCTTAAAGGAATAATCAGGCAAAAATGCTGTTTTCGTCTGTATCTCAGACAGTAGCCGATGTAGGCCATCTGGCGCTTTCAGTTCGGCTGTACCAGCGGTCTTTATCATGGCCCATTCTAAGCCATCAGGATTAGAAGAGGCAAACCAAGATAATCCTATTCCTGTAATCAGCGCAAGAGTGACCACACCTGCCACAACCTTCTTTATAGCGACATTGCCTATAGCTTCTCCTAAAGCGGCTTTTTCAATAATTTCTGGCCGCGTGTTCCAAATATACGTTACGACAGCTGCTGTGACAAGGCCTTCTACTGCACCAATTGCAAGGTGAATAGGCTGCATTAATAGAACAAATGTCCCAAAAGGCAACTCGGTCTTACCAGAAAAGAGCGTTTCAAGTACGACTCCAAAAGCACCCATCTGGAGACCGATGATCGCCGTCAACATAGATGCCACAAAGATCCGCTTCGTGGAAATTCCGTTTTTCATGAACCCTTTGTAAATCAAAGGGTAGGCAATAAAACAGGAGAAAAAGCCCATATTGAACACATTACACCCGTAGGCCAACAACCCTCCATCTGCGAAAAATAGCGCTTGGATGGCGAGTACTGATGCTATTGTTAGAAAGCCCGCATAGGGACCTAGCAATATAGCAAGAATTAAACCTCCTCCAATATGACCACTCGAGCCTGTTGCTGGTATCGTGAAGTTAATCATCTGGGATGCAAAGATAAACGCTCCCATAACTCCCATTAAAGGAATTTTCTTTTCATCCATTTCGTTCTGAATCTTCTTAATCGAATAAGCCGCAACACCCAGCGTTGCAACCCACATGGTTCCACCCACCAAAGGTGAGATCAAGGCATCTGCCATATGCATAAGTATACCCTCCTAAATTATAATTCTATAGCTCATTTCCTGT
>DATMYU010000251.1:0-5382 GCA_035560775.1 Desulfosporosinus sp. | reverse complement strand
ATTATTAGTTATTTTTATTATCATTGCATCTTCCTTGTCACCCAGGTTTTTCACTGTCCAAAATTTTTTGAATCTTCTGCAACAGTCCTCTGTTACAGGGATTATGGCGATCGGAATGACGTTTGTCATCCTTGTTGCCGGGATCGATCTCTCGGTAGGATCTATTGCGGCCCTGTCAGGTATGGTGGTATCCATGTTGCTTGTTGATGGGTGGTCAATCCCCCTCGCGGTTATATTGGCGCTTGCTGCGGGAGGGATATTAGGCTTGGTCAGCGGTTTTATATCGACCAAATTCAATATACCAGCCTTTATTGTCACTTTGGCCATGATGGTTTCCGCTCGGGGCTTAGCATTATTAGTTACCAACGGTCAGCCGGTTAACGGTCTGCCAGAGTCCTTTAGTTTCTTGGGAGCAGGGTTCATCGGCAGGGTTCCGGTGAGTGGATTAATCTGGATAGTGCTAACTATTATGGGAGCACTTGCTTTAAAATACACTCCTTATGGTAGGAATTTGTACGCTGTTGGCGGGAATCCCGAAGCAGCTCATCTTTCCGGTGTAAGAGTGAGCCGACATCTAATCTCAGTGTTCGTTATTTCTGGAATTCTGTCGGGCTTGGCTGGGGTAGTACTGACATCTTGGTTAACGGTTGGCCAACCCTCTGCATCGAGTGGGGCAGAATTAAATGCCATTGCAGCCGTTGTGTTGGGTGGAACCAGTTTAGCTGGAGGTGTCGGTGGCGTAGTAGGAACGTTTGCGGGTGTACTGTTGATGAGTATCATTACCAATATCTTCAACTTAGTTGGGTTAGCTTCCTATTATCAGCAAATTTTCATGGGATTAATCATCGTACTTGCCTTAATTTTAAATAGGTTTGTCATGGGCAAAAACGCTGATTGATATATTCCAATTTGGGAAGGGGGCGAAAATTGAAGCGTAAGCTAAACTAAGTTTTCAGTAGACTATAAAAAAGATAAGAGGAGGATTTTTAGGATGAGAAAAGTACGGAAATTGCTGGCGTTAACAATGGTGTCTGTATTAATAGGGGTTGCCGGATGCAGTACGGCAAAACCTGAAGCTGCTGCTCCAAAAGAAGCTGCGAAACAAGTCGTCATTGGTTTTTCCCAAGTTACCTTAGACTCACCCTTTTATGTGTCCTTAATGGATGGAGCTAAAGCTGAAGCAGAGGCTAAGGGTGCTAAACTTGTTTATGTTGATGCTCAAAACAATATTGAAAAACAAAATAAAGACATTCAAGATTTAATCACGAAAGGGATTAATGTACTGATCCTCAACCCTTCTAACCCAACGGCAGTCGCCCCTTCACTTTCGGCTGCTAAACAAGCAAATATCCCTGTGATTACCGTCGATCGTCCAACTGATGCTAAAGTTGCTACCTTCGTAGGACGAGACAACAAAAAGATGGGTGAATTAGCGGGTAAAGAGGCTGTTCGTTTATTGGGCGGCGAAGGTAAGGCTACAGGTAAAATCATCGAGCTCCAAGGGGATGCCGGTGGCAAGGTCATGATGGATCGCCGTGATGGTTTCCACTTAGCCGTAGACAAAGAAGCTGGTATTAAGGTTGTACAAGGACCATACTGTGACTATACTCGATCAAAAGCTGTCAAAGCATTCCAAGATTTACTGCAAGCCAATCCTGATGTAACCTTGGTCTATGCTCATAATGACGACATGGCCTTAGGTGCATTGCAAGTTCTAGAACAAAATAAATTGGCCGGAAAAGTTAAAATCGTCGGTGTCGACGGCTTAATGGAAGCTATCAAAGCCATCCCCAGTGGAAAATACGATGCTACTGTCTTAAATGACCCACAATTATTGGGTAAAACAGTCGTCGATACTGCTCTAGGAGTTCTTGAAGGTAAGAAATACGATGCCTTCATTGATGCAGGTACCTCCTTGATTAATAAGGACAATGCTGCTCAATATATAGATGACAAACTAACATTTGCTGCCACTAAATAGTAGGTTTGTAATTAAAGGAGTTAATCAAATGACCATGAAAAAGAACGAACTGGCTAAACTGATTGATCATACCATACTGAAACCAATAGCAACTCAGGAAGATGTCACGAAAATTTGTAATGAAGCTCTAAACTATGGTTTTGCCTCGGTTTGTATTAACCCATCCTTTGTACCACTTGCAGTGAACCTTCTAAAAGACTCGGCAGTCTTAGTATGCACTGTTATCGGATTTCCTCTGGGTAGCACTTCTACAGCCACTAAAGCTTTTGAAGCCCAAGAGGCCGTAAAAAATGGAGCACTAGAAGTCGATATGGTGATCAATATTGGGGCCCTGAAGGAACGTCGTGAAGATGTTGTCTTCCAAGATATTTCGACAGTTGTGGAAGCGGCTAAGGGCGCAAATTCTAAGGCAATTACAAAGGTTATCATTGAAACCTGTTATCTAAGTGATGAGGAAAAGGTCCTAGCTTGTATGCTGGCTAAAAAAGCTGGTGCACATTTTGTTAAAACAAGCACAGGGTTCGGGTCAGGTGGCGCCACTGCTCCTGACATTGCCCTGATGCGTGAAACGGTGGGTCCGGAGATGGGTGTTAAAGCGTCTGGCGGTATAAGAAACCTCCAACAAGTCCTCGACATGGTCAAAGCCGGAGCCACAAGAATTGGGGCTAGTGCAGGCGTAGAGATTGTCAAGGAACTAGAGCTCTAAATTAACAATCCTAATCTAGACCTAAGACTATCATTTTTTGATAATCTTAGGTCTTCTGAATAAGTAGGAGAGTTGAGAGTTCACTAAAGCGACCGTTTTAATGCCAAAACTAATATGAGGAGGTTAGTCAGTATGAGTTTACGCGTAGCAATTAATGGTTTTGGTAGAATTGGTCGACTTACATTGCGTGCCGCTCTAAATCAATCGTTGCCCTTTGAAGTGGTTGCCATCAATGATTTAGGAAGCCCCGATTTATTAGCTCATTTATTTAAGTATGATTCGGTGCACGGAACTCTACCCAATTCAGTGGAAATTGACAATCGCACAATGATTGTTGATGGAAAGCGCATTGAGATTTTTGCTGAGAAAAGTCCACTGGATTTACCTTGGAGTAAACTCGGAGTTGATATTGTGATAGAGTCGACTGGACGTTTCACGAAACGTGACGATGCAGCACAACATCTTACCGCCGGAGCCAAAAAAGTTGTCATTTCTTCTCCAGGCAAAAATGAAGATATTACGATCGTTATGGGAGTCAATGACGAGAAATATGATCCGGCTCTGCATCATGTTATTTCGAACGCTTCTTGTACGACGAATTGCCTGGCACCGGTTGCCAAGGTTTTACTGGACACCTTTGGGATTGAACGAGGGATGATGACAACCATTCACTCAGTGACCAATGATCAACGCATTTTGGATTTGGAGCATTCAGATTGGCGTAGATCCAGGGCTGCCTATCAATCTATGATTCCTACGACCACTGGTGCGGCTAAAGCGGTTGCGCTTGTCTTACCTGAATTGCAAGGCAAACTTCATGGCATGGCTGTTCGAGTTCCTACTCCGAATGTGTCCTTGGTTGATTTTGTTGCCGATTTGACAAGGCCAACAACCAAAGAAGAAGTAAATGCCGCCTTGCGTCAGGCCACAAACGAGAAATTACAGGGATATCTCCAATATACAGACTTGCCCTTGGTATCCCATGACTTTAATGGCAACCCTGCCAGTTCCACAGTAGATGGCTTATCAACCATGATGCTTGGGGATCGTATGGTTAAAGTATTAGCTTGGTATGATAACGAATGGGGCTACTCAAATCGCGTTGTTGATTTAGTAAAGCTTATTGCAATGAAAGGTTTGTAGTAGAAAGGGATGTACCATGAGAAGGTCTAAAATTGTTTGTACTATATTCAGAGAAGCCAAGCTCCAAAAATAAGGAGCTTGGCTTTATAATTTTTTTCCATGTCCATATTTTATAAACTTAGCTTCTAAAGTATGGATACGGTTTAACTCCATAGTTCCAGTAGTAACGTTTTAACGACATTAATTAATTCCATCGTTTATACGCTGATTAGTATAAACAGCTACAGTTCTAGGTACTCTTACTTATTTGCTTTAATACAGGTCCTATAATAAGTTGACTAAGACCAAGACCCCAGAGAAGCCATACTGGAGGCCAGCTTTTGCGCAAGAAATATATCAAAAGTAGGATGCCTAAAATTCGCCCGATATTTAATGGCAGCTCACGAAGGCTTAGAAACTCTACTTGATAATTGGCTGTTTTCCAATTATTGCGAATAACGTTATAGGAAATAGTGGTTAGCGGCACAAAAATCAGAGGGTAAAATAAACTATTCGATAACCCAAACAACCAAAAAGACTTTAAAGTGGGTTCCCAAAGCACGATGGTGGTGAAAAGTGCCAAACAGATTCCGCCTATCAGCATAGATAAAAAGCGCCGCTCTCTTGTAATGAATCGACCAATGAGATAGTAACTAAAAAATGTCGTCATTGATATAACTAAGTTGAAAAATCCTAATTCTAGTTCATTCTGAGAAAGTTCATAGAAGATGAGAATCAACAAAAATGACATCACACCTTCTCGTAAGCCGCGCAAAAACATGGACCAATTCACCCGCCGCCACTCTGAGTTGATCAAAAATTTAGCTTGGGTGAAATTACAGCGAGGTTTTTCAGTGCGAGTAACAAACGTCTTTGTGACTATAGTTGCCAGAACAAAGCAAATAACCATGATGCCAAAAACAGCAATATAACCCGTAGCAGTCCCCAAATTTTGTATGATGGCTCCACCGACTAAAGGTGCTACCATTCCGGAAAAAGCGCTAGCCGCGCCATTCAAGCCCGAAAATCGATCCCTATTCTGATTATTGGTGCAATCATAGGTGGACACATTATACCCGAAATAATACATGCCCTGTCCAAATCCCATTAATACCCCAAACAAAGGTGTTAGGTGGGCTATTCTATCTTTTAATAATAGAACTAATAGAAAAAAAGCAACATGGACAAGTAAACCCAAACGAATACTGAGAGTAATCCCTTTTCGTTTAAACAGATGAGTAGCCATGAAGAAAACGAAGGGAACAGTTATAAACTGAAACAAATTGAAAACTGCTGCCGTTTCTATGTTGTGAGAAATTTTCCATAGATAAATATTGAAGAAGATATTAGAAAGACTCACTCCTGTCAAAAATAAAGTATGCACCAACAATAATCTGCTGGCTTGTGAATCTAGAACCGTAGAATTTGCGGAGCTCATTATAGTGCCTCCTTATACTCATCCCTTTATTATCTTATCTTTTCAGTTCCTTGTCCAACCTCCAGCATTACATTATATGAAGTTTAATACTTTATCTCACAAAATATTGTAGTTGGTGCAGCCTCCATATAGTTA
>DATMYU010000250.1:0-4480 GCA_035560775.1 Desulfosporosinus sp. | reverse complement strand
GATTCAGCTATAATGACCTGACCATCCCCTTCAATGACTATATCAACTTCTTTGCTTATCGTTTTTTCCGCAATTTGTTGCCCTTTACTGACTGATCGGCGCACCTTCCGTTCTGGGTATTTCGATACGTAGTATTCAAACCATCGGAATTCAGCACAATATCCTCTAAGATGCTTCTCTAAAACATCTTTTACATCCACTGTTTCGGCAAAGATTTTAAAAATCCTGCCGAGTTGCGTAAGTTTACCATTACCATTGAGAATATTATTTTCAATGAGTTTCTTTTTCTCATTTTCTGCCAATTTTTTCAGATCACCACTAACCTGCTCTCCATATTCTACGGCAAGCTCCCAGTCGAAATTGATCGGCAACTGGGGTATCGTAATCAGCTCATCCGACTCTTCAAACTTGTACATTACGGAAACTTGGTTTATCTGACCCATAATAGTGAGGTAAGGAATCAAGCCTTTGTAACCACCCGTGATGTTCAGAATCAAAACACCATATTGTTTTTGTAAGCCAATAAAACGCCAAACAAAATTGTGCAGACCGTTTGTCTCGAATTCCTCAGCATCATCAACCCTGAACCCTACGATAACATCCCGAACAGGATCAAATTTCACGAAAACCGTTTTTCCGCTTACAGAATGCTGGATAGTCTGCTCTGCAATTATTTCAGCGGCGAGTCTTGACAGAACTGTATCCGTAGCGAGCAATCTTACGTGTACATCATCATGTTCATATTCGACAATTTTCAGTAAGCTGGCTATTTCTGCACATGAAGCAGCAAGATGACGGGAAACCCATCCTTTAAAATCAGAGTTAGTTCTAATGCACTGAATCCGTGATTGTCGATCATTCCATTCAGAGTGAGTTGCATCCTTGATTTTCTCATAATCAGCTTCTATAAATGCAGAAACCTGGAGATAATTCGTGAAGAGCGATGTCCCAACCGTTGTGACGATACACTTCATACTCAAGAATCCTTACCTACATTACCGATATACACAATGCCATAACCTTGCTCAGTACCATAATCCGATATCGAAGTCCCATGAAGTCCTCTGACCTCCTCGATCGACCCTGAATAGTAATAGACGCTACCCGCCGGCACAGCGCGACGAATTGGTTTAGGGCTGGGTCGTCTACCGTTTTTCGGCTTCATATCAAAACCACCAATTGACAAAGGCTTTCCGACTACAGCTGCGACGAGTTTTGCGCCGGGAATTTTTTCAGGAGACGGATGCCATCCCTCTTTAAAAATAGCCGGCGTTGCCATATACAACTTGAAAAAATTCTTAGAATAATTCTTCTGATTTCTAACAGAGGGCTCATGCTCCAGGAGCGACATTGATACTGACTTACCTTCCCCTCCAAGCTTCATAAGGTTTCCGGAAATATCAACTCCCTCATAACCGACAGCAAAACTGAGCTGATGCATTCGCTTCATACCAACGCGATACAACATTCCATCATCACTGGTTTTTGTCCGGTCGTCTCTTCCTATGCCGACCTTAGGCTCATCTTTTAGAAATGTATCAACATGTAAAAGTCCCTTGGGCACTGAATTTCGCTCCAAGTATTCATTCAGTGATATTTCATCAATCAATCCCAATGCATCCTTGACCTGTTCTTGCGACTGAAGCACCATAGGCACGTCTATCGCATACAGACTTGAGCAGCAAACATCTGGTTTTTCATCAAGTTTGAGCATCAGATACTCAGCCTTATTTTTATTTTTTCTTTCTTTTTTTTCAACAATATCCAAAGGACACGGATAATAGTATTTGCCACCACCATGATAGGCGAAGAAATTGATTTTCAGCCGCAAAGTTTGATCAAGATCTCCATTGGCGTGCTCCAGCTCACCGATATGCTCGGATAGGTATACCGCCCGCAATGCTCCATATACTACTGAAAGCGGGGGTGGAAAGATGCCATTTGCCCAAGCATCTTCGCCCATTGAAAAGGGTTTCGCATCACGAAAAAAAAGTGTATCCAAAGCATTCAGAACAAGAACTGCCATGATTAATTCCTTGATGTTTCACGCTTGATAAAATCACAGATATCCAGTAATGAGAGGAAGTTTGAAATCCCAAAGTTTCTTTCGGCAACCTGCCACAAAGAATCTACAATCTTCAGGAAATCCTGTACGGCTTTATCCTTTTCCTGCCCATACTTTTTAGATGAACGATCAAGCAATCGACGAAACTCCGTACGAATTGCCTGCTCGCTTAGTGAAACAAAACCTTTCTTATCCATCAATTGGCGCATTTCCCATCCAAACGATTTGATGAAGGTATTTGAAAAACCAGTCTCACTTTTCAGATTATCTACTATCTCCCTCAACAGAGTAAGTGTACCCAGCGACACTAAAGACTCATGAGCCAAATCTTTTGGGTAAAATCTCAAAAATGCTTCCTGCATTTCGCCAGAATGTTTCATGATAGCAATCCCGAATCCATCCTTTCCGGCAATATTTCTTTTAGCCTTCTCTTCTATTGATCGAGCCTTGTTAATTACTTCACCAAGAGGGGCCTTATAATGGGCAATAGCCATCCCTGCCGTAAAGGTAATTGCATGACCCTCTTTTAGATATGTTGACAGCGGGAGGGATACAAGTTCATCGAACTTCACTCGCAACTCACCTATCAATGCAAACAGATAATTCAGATTGACGAACCCCAAAAAATCATCGCCACCTGTATAAACCGTTTTTCCTTTAGGCTCATCAAGACACTCTCTTGCAGCTTGAGCATAGTCATGAAGCCGTTTCGCCAATTCTTGGTGGAAATGTTCAAGCTGGTTGCAATCATTCAGCATATCACCTGACCATATTTTTCCAAAATCATCACCATCGAACATAAGCAATGCATAATATTTAGTCGCTTGTTTCTCCTTTATAAGTTCTCGCATTGTCGTGATTATAGACTCCAGATCATATTCAGGTTTTTTATCTATACCCTGTTTCTCTAAGTTCTTTTCGGTCAGATTCTCCTCATAAAACAACTGATAGTCAACCTCACCTTTAAAACATTTATTGTAAGCAGAGTACCAACTATCGTTGATGATATGCATCAATGCCACCTGTGCTGTCGATGGAAATCTGATATTGCTCTTCTGGTAAAACCGCTTCACCAAGGATACCGCACTGAGTGCCTCTCCTGAATCCAGTGACGCCCTCACTCTTGAACTCTCTTCTGAAAGAAAATTAGGCTTTTGATTTTTGCCATTGACATCAACTGTTTCCCGATAAAAAAGCGCCGTGCGTTCTCCATCAAGCGAACACTTTCGGCTTCCCTCATGTTCATCGAGCTGACAGAATTTCCGGACATTTCTCACTCCACCTAATAGCCGGTTTAATTCATCATGTTCTGATTTATAATCGTCACCCTCATTGTATTCAATTGCCGCCCAATAGATGTCTGGAAACTCTATAATTTGACGGACTGCAATTGAAGACACGTTTTCCAGAACATCAACACAGGATTTAAAAGGCAAGAGTTGGATCAACTTCTCATCTATTTTTCTTAGATCCTCGCTGAGATCTGCAGTCTTAAATACTTCCGCTGCAATTTGCACCCATTTCCTTCGAACAGAATTTTCAATATTTTTTCCAAAATCCTGAATATCCTCAGAAAAAACTTTTGCCAAAAATCTATTTGGTTTTGAGTCAGAATCTTTGTCAGGAAAAATCACTTTTTCTTTTCCAGCGGCAACAATAGCTGCATCGATCAGATCGGAAATAATTTTGCTTCCTGCGTATAGATCACGGGTTTTGCGGGCCTGGGCTATGAAGCTCTGGACGGGGCCGATGGTAAAAAGAAAAAGGTACTGCTGAGCGGGCATAGCTTTTTGAGTTACTGGTTACTCCGAAAAGTCAAATACTGCCGGACAACAAAAACGCGGGTAATGTGGGGGGGTATACCCTGAATATGCAGGTAGCGGAACAGATAGAAAAGTGCGGAACTGACGTAACAACGGGGCACGGTTCGTAATCAGTGTGTCAGCTTTATTGTACGTAACTTTTCAGTTAAAGGCAAGTGATCTGACGCACCTGAAGACAAAAAAACGTACTCTCATCGTTTTCTGTAGAGTTACTGGGCTTTTTTTCATTCGGAAAAAATCACCGAAGGGTCTAACTGCTCGATTTCTTCGGGACTGCAGGGGTTGCACATCCGGTCACCGTCATGCATGAAAGCACTCGATCTCCTCACATAAAGCACTACACATTAAACATTAAGTCAAGCCACAACATTCGATCACTTCCGGTGACGGCCAGTGCATCTTCTGGCCAATATCCTGCTGCTGACCCGGCAGTACCGGATGCCCTGAAAAATTCAGGATGAGCTGACGAGGACCATCCGAAATATCACCCCTGAACCGCCGTACCACACCACGCCACACCCCCCGAATCAGTCGAAGCAGCCACGGAATGTTTTTGGTGAAGAGATATTCAAGCAACTGGTATATGGAAACA
>DATMYU010000249.1:0-6863 GCA_035560775.1 Desulfosporosinus sp. | reverse complement strand
CTCCAAAGGATATTTATATCTGAATACCCCATCTTTTTTATAGTAGGCATTTTGACATGCCGGAGCCCCCATAACACACACGATTTCTCCAACCCCCTTAGCACCGAATGCTATATCAGGACTGTTTTTTCCAATCAAATGGACTTCGACAGGCGGCATTTGTGGTGCTTTAAAAAGCCCTAAGGTACCAAGTTTTGCTTGAGGAATTCCATCTTTTAAGGGAAAGTCTTCCGTTAAAGCATATCCAAGCCCCATAGCTACACCACCTTCAACCTGACCGCAAGCAGAAAGCGGATTGATTGCTCTACCCACGTCATGAGCCGCAATAACTTTTACTACTTTCCCTTCTTTATCTATGATAAAAAGCTGTGTTGCATATCCATAGGCTACATGGCTTACCGGATTAGATTTTGGAGAACCGATCGGATCGGTTTTAAACTCGAATTCTCCTATATATTCATTCCCTTCCAAATCTTCCAATGAATTTCCTTCATCCAACTCAACTTTTAATTTCAATGATGCTTGACATGCCGCTTCTCCCGCAAATACAGTTTGACGAGATGCCGTTGTTGTACCCGAGTCAGGGGTATATTTGGTGTCCGGATGTTCTACAACAATCCGGCTCGGCGGTAAATTTGTTATATCACAAATCATTTGAGTCAAAACGGTCTGTATTCCTTGCCCAATTGCACCTGCTGAAGATCTGGCATGTACTTTGCCACCAATTATTTTTAAATTGCAGCGTCCAATATCAGGAACACCTACTCCAACACCTGCATTTTTCATAGCAGAAGCGATGCCAACGTAGTAATCCGGATCAGTTTCATATTTTTCAAACTCTTCTTTTACCGCTTCCAACGTTTCTACCATTGCAGTACCTTCATCCGCAATCTGTCCATTCGGTAGTGACTGACCGGATCTGATTGCATTGCGATAACGGATCTCCCAGCCGGAAATACCGACTTTTTCCGCAAGCTGATTGATGAGACATTCTACAACTGCACAGGATTGTGTTACTCCAAAGCCACGAAATGCACCGGCTGGAGGGTTATTGGTATAATAGGCATTTCCTTCAATATCGACATTTTGATAATTATAAGGACCACCGGCATGGGTACAAGCTCTTTGCAGTACCGGACCGCCCAGAGAAGCATAAGCCCCGGTATCGGAAATAATTCTTGCTTGCATCCCTTGCAATATACCATTTTCATCACAACCGATTTTAGAATAAATTTCCATAGCATGGCGTTTGGGGTGATAGTTTATACTTTCCTGGCGACTAAAAGAAACTTTTACCGGTCGTTTTGTCAGATAGGCACAAAGTGCCGCCTGATGCTGAACGCTCATATCTTCCTTGCCACCAAATCCTCCTCCGACAACGGCACTTTGAATTCTAACTTTTTCAAAGGGCAGTCCAAGATAAGCACTGATTTCATGGTATTCATCATAAATCCCTTGCCCTCCTGTAATCACCTTAACACCATCTCCATCAGGAAGAGCAACGGCAGTTTCCGGTTCCATAAAGGCGTGTTCTGTTGGTGGCATATGGAAAGTACCTTCGACGACAAATTTAGCATTTTGAAGTGCAGTTTTCGCATCACCCCGTTTTACTTCTTCATGGTCAAGAATGTTATTTTCAGGAATGCGAAACTTCCCAAATTGCATGAATCCTTCACCATGAATTTGATGCGCACCCGAAATTGCAGCTTCTTGAGGCGTACAAATCGGATTTAATGGTTCGTATTGAACTTCTACAGCTTTTACAGCCGCCATCGCCTGTTCTATCGTTTCGGCAACAACCATTGCCAGGGTATCTCCACAACACTTTGTTTCTTCTCCGACATCAATCATCCCTGGCCAGTCTTGTGCCAGGTGACCAATATATCTCTTTCCCGGAATATCCTTTGCCGTATAGATTGCAACAACACCCGGCATTATGAGCGCCTTACTTATATCAATCAATAGTATTTTGGCACGAGCAAATTTACTGAATACATTCTTTCCATAAAGCATTCCAGCAAAGCTAAAATCATTAGCATACATTGCCGTCCCCAGGGTTTTGGGAATAGCATCAACACGGCAAGTTTTCTCCCCAATCTTCCCGGTTTGTGTTATTTCAGGTATCTCCAAGTTTTCCCTGAGCATTTTTGCAGCTAAAAGAATCCCATCTTCAATTTTGATATAGCCTGTACACCTGCAAATATTGGTGCGGATTGATCGTTTTACATCGTCTCTGGTTGGATTAGGATTTTGGTCCAGCAAACATTTCCCGCTGATAACCATTCCCGGAATGCAAAATCCGCATTGTACAGCTCCGCTAGCCGCGAAAGCATATCCAAATACTTGTCTTTCTCTCTCTGTAAATCCCTCTATTGTCTGGATCTTTTTTCCCTCTAATTTAGAAAGCTTTTGAATACAAGCACGAGCCGTCTTTCCCTCAATAATAACAGTACAAGTTCCACAAGCACCTTCTTTGCACCCATTCTTGACAGATGTTATTTTGAGTTCTTCACGTAAAAACTCCATCAATATCAGATCGGTATCCGATTGATAATCTTTTCCATTTACATTTACTATAAACATTTAACTCTCTCTTTCTAACTATCAATTAGCGTTCAAATGTCTCTTTAGCATGAACATCCTTCCCGATCCAAAATCCCGGTCCCCAACATAACTATTGGTGTCATTTTTTATATGCCTACCTAGCTTCCTTTTAGCCAGTATAGCATCAACAATTACTTGGGGTGCTATACTGGCTATTGAAGGGGCAAACGGATCTACTAATATCGAAACCTTATTCGAATTTATGCAGTTCCCTACATCATCTACATGACTACCTTCGTAGCTGTGATGCCTTCAACTTCAGCTGTCCCACAATACACAGCAGTAACAAAGGCATCAGTCCTGATAATAACTGTAGGCTTTTCAATTTCAAGAATGATTATACTAAAAACCGCTTTGTATGAGTCGATGTACCTATATTAATCTAATTTACCAAGACGTCTGAGCATAGTTTTTTCTACTGCATCAACAACATTTTCATAGCCGGTGCATCTGCAAAGATGACCCGAAAGAAGCTTTCTTAACTGACCTCTGGTATATTCCTGACCCGTTTCAAGTATTTCAACGGCGGTCATAATAAACCCCGGAGTACAGAAGCCGCACTGGATAGCTGTTTCATCTATAAATGACTGCTGAATGTCTGAAAGCTCCCCATCAGGTCCAAGAAGACTTTCCAGCGTACGAATCTTCTTGCCTTCTGCCCATACAGCAAGGTAAATACAAGAATTAAAGCATTCCCCATCGATAAGCACATTACATGCTCCACACTCGCCAACTTCACAGCCTTTTTTTACTGAAGTGAGGCGATAATCGTTTCTCAGCATATCGGTAAGTGAAGCGCGGACATCGATCATTGTTTCAACATCCTTTCCGTTGATGTTGCATTTTACCAGTTTATATTGTGCTGACATTAAATCTCACCTCCAGACAATCTGATGGCTTCAATTAAGCAGCGCTCTGCCAATTCCACTGCAATGTGCTGACGGAATGCTTTTGAAGCACGCCAGCTGTCACGGGGATTGATATCCTCAAGAACGGCCTCAGCAAAGGTCTTCACTGTCTCACCGCCTATAGGCTGACCATTTGCTTTAACTTCCGCCGAAGGACAGCGCATCGGAACAGGACCGGCAACGCCATAAGCTATACGTGCGTTGAGGATAGTTTTTTTGTCTTCTGAAAGCTTAACGTTTACTGAACAGCCTGTAGTCGCAATATCCATGGCATTTCTCATGGCATACTTGATATAGTGCCCTTTGCAGCCTTCGTAGCTTTCTTTCGGAATGATAATAGCAGTCTGGATTTCACCCGCCCTTATATCTACAACACCTGCTTTAAGGTAAAATTCCTTGATCGGAAGTCTTCTGACTCCTTCAGGGCCTGTGAGCTCGACAATTGCCTCCCAGGCATGAAGGGTAGAAGCAGAGTCTGCTGAGGTGACACCATTACAGGTATTGCCGCCTATGGTGCCGATGTTTCGCACCTGAGGACCTCCAATCATATCGACAGCTTCACCAAGAACATTGATGTATTTTTGAATTATTTCATTTTTGGTAATGTGGGAAAAGCTTGTTAATGAGCCGATTCTGATGGCTTCATGCTCATCAATCCTTATTCCTCTCATTTCGTTAATCATATAGATACTGATTAATTCTTTTCCGGCCAGTTTCCCTTCACGCATCTGAACCAAAACGTCACTGCCGCCTGCAATAATTTTAGCTTCGGGGTGCGAAAGTCTTAACTCAACAGCCATCTGTACACTGTCGGCCTCATATAATGCTTTAATATCGTACATAATAACTCCTTTCCTGCCCAGGGGTTTCTGTGCATCATTGTATAGTCAATTCGCTTATCGGAGAGACAAAAGGAATCCGAATCTCGATAAATAGAGACAAAATGCTGTTAAATCAGTCCTTCTTCGGTAAAACGCTCAAAGAGAACATGAGGTGTCATAGGTACTTTAAACAGGCCAACACCTGTTGCATTAAAAATAGCATTTCTAATGGCGGGTGCAACAGGACATACGGGAGGCTCGCCAAGAGCCTTTGTTCCAAAGGCACTGGTAGGTTCATAATTCTCAACGAACTGTGCTTTAAGATCAGGATGATCCATAGTTGTTGGCAGCTTATAGTCAAGAAGATTGTCATTAAGTGTACGACCTGACTTGGGATCGTACAGAAGCTGTTCTGACAGAGCATAGCCGATGCCCATACTCATACCGCCATGAACCTGTGCTTCAGCAAGATCAGGGTTAATTAACTGTCCGCAATCATGAACATTGATAATATCAAGTACCTTTACTTTGCATAATCTTATATCAACCTCGACATCTGCAAAGCAGCAGCCAAAGGAGTAGGCATTCGTCTTAATCTGGTAAGTGCCCTCTGCTGTAAGATGCTGTGAATGTGTCAGACTATAAAGAGCTTCACAGGCAAGATCTCCAACTGACATTAGAATTCTGCCATCCGTAGTGCGGACAATATTGTTGTCTGCTATTTCAAGGTTGAATACAGGCATTCTTGTCAATTCGTGAGCATATTCGAGTATTTTGGCCTTTAGAATCTCAGCAGTCTGCCTGACTGCAAAACCCCCAACATAGGTTTGCCTGGAGGCATAGGCACCTGTACCAAAGGGTGTAACATCAGTGTCCTGACAGGATATAACATTAATTTTATCCATGGAGAAGCCTAAAATGTCTGCTGTCATCTGGGCGAAAACAGTATCAGCACCCTGACCTATTTCAGTTTCGCCTAACTGTATCTGGACTGAACCATCCTGATTAAGAACCATACGGCAGGAAGAGGATTCAAGACTGATTGGCCATACTGCTGTGTTATACCAAAAAACAGCACAGCCTATACCACGGCGGATATTTCCTGTCTGGTGCTTGTATTCCTCGTATTTTCTATCATAATCAATGTATGCTTTTCCTTTTTCTATACATTGTCTAAAGCTGTCAAAGTAGTTCTCATTTTTGGAGAATCCATCAACATAGCCCACAGGCATAAGATGCTTCAGTCTGTAATCAAGCGGATGTTCGCCGATTTTACGTGCTATGTCATCAATCTGACTCTCCACAGGGAACATTGCCTGAGGAATGCCATATCCTCTCATGGCGCCTGCCACAGTACGGTTTGTGAATACTGTATAAGCATCAGCTTCAACATTAGGGCAGGGGTATAGCTGGGGGAATGCCCCTATTCCTTTAGCTGCAATACCATGTCCATGAGAAGCATAGGCACCCTGATTGGAGAAGGCTTCCAGCTTTCTTGCAATAAGTGTTCCGTCAGGACGTATCCAGGTAACTATGTGACTTCTTATGGCATGACGGACACGGTTGTTAGTAAAGGTTTCTTCTCTTGCGACATCGATTTTTACAAGTCTTCCTCCAACCTGAGTTGAAAGGTAGGCACACAAGGGTTCATATAAAGCGTCCTGCTTGTTGCCGAAGCCACCGCCGATATAGGGCTTGACTACCCTGACCTTTCCCCAGGAAATACCAAGCGCCTGCCCAACAACACGGCGTACAATATGTGGAATCTGCGTTGAGGAAACAATATTAATCCTGCCATTTTCTTCATAGGCATAGCAGATATGATTCTCGATATGACAGTGCTGAACGGTAGGAGTATCGTACCAGTCATCAAACTTTATAAGCCCGGGTTCTTTAATTGCCTCCTGATAGTTACCAATTCGTAGATTGGTGTGGTCAAGAATGTTGTTAGGGTATTTTTCATGAAGTTGTGGAGCACCCTCCTTCATTGCCTCCTGAACATCAAGCACAAGAGAGTATTCCTCATATTCAACTTTAACCTTTCTGACTGCCTGCGCAGCAGCAATATCGTTCTTAGCTATTATTGCTGCAACATCGTCACCATAGAATCTAACTCTGTCTGTCAGAAGAAGACGGTCAGCTACGTCCTGATGATGAGGATCGGTTGACCAGGGATGTCCTGCAGTAGGGAAATAATATTTAGGAACATCAAAGCAGGTAACAATTTTAACAACACCTTCGACTTTTTCTGCTTCAGAAATGTCAATTGATTTAACAAGACCATTAGCGATGGTCGAATGGACAAGCTTAACTACAAGTGCATTGCTGTCACACAGGTCATCAGTATACTTAGTCCTTCCTGTTGCCTTGTCGAAAGCATCTACACGAGGAATACTTTTACCAACATTCATTACATCCACCTCCTAATTCTGCACGAACGGAGAAAATCGAAACTTAAATTATTCTATTGTTAAGAGCGCTGAAATTAAATAACTGCATTAACAAAAAACCCCAAGCACAAGAATAACAA
>DATMYU010000248.1:0-7168 GCA_035560775.1 Desulfosporosinus sp. | reverse complement strand
CTCTGAGTGGGGCCCTATCACATTCATGAACATTCTCAAGAAATTTATTAAGTATTATAAACCCCACAAGTTCCTTTTTTACACGGACATGTTTTGTGCCGTGATCGTTTCCATGATTGATCTAGCCTTTCCTCAAATCCTTAATTATCTTAGCAAGAATCTATTTACCCAAGATAAGGCTACAATTCTACATGCTCTAGTTTTTGTCGGTGTAGCCTTGTTGGCTATGTATGTCATCAAGTATTTCTGCCAGTATTTTATTATTTCATGGGGCCACATTATGGGCGCTCGCATGGAAACCGATATGAGAGAAGATCTGTTCAATCATTTTCAGAGGTTATCCTTTTCATATTATGATAAAAACAACACTGGAGAGATGATGTCCAAACTGGTCGCTGACTTGTTTGATATATCCGAACTTGCTCATCACGGGCCAGAAAACCTCTTTATCTCCGCTCTGAAAATCGTTGGCTCCTTTATTCTCTTAATGCTGATTAATGTCCAAATGACCTTGATATTGTTGTTCGTTACAATCATTATGGTACTCTTCACCATTTATAAAAATATTAAGATGGCACCTATCTTTACTGATAACAGAGTTAAAATTGCCGCTGTGAATTCCAGTGTGCAGGATAGTCTCTCTGGAATTAGGGTGGTCAAGTCCTTTGCTAATGAAAATGTGGAAAGTGAAAAATTCGGCAAAAGCAATCATGCGTTCTTATTATCCAAAATAGAAACTTACAAAACCATGGGGAATTTTCACGCCTGGAATGCATTCTTTGAAGGACTACTCTATGTTGTGGTCATTGTTTCAGGAGGGTTATTTATCGCCCAGGGCTCGTTAAAAATCACCGATCTGGCTATCTATGTCCTTTATATTAACATCTTTATCAATCCGATTGATGTGCTGATTAACTTTACCGAACAGTTTCAAAAAGGGTACGCGGGCTTTAAACGATTTATCGAAGTTGTAGACACTCAGCCGGATATCGTGGACAAAGTAGGAGCTGAACCCCTTACCAACGTTATTGGGGAGATTGAATATAAAAATGTATCGTTTCGCTATAACGATGATTACAGTGTTTTAGATAATGTGAACCTAACTATTAAAGCGGGGAAAACGATTGCCTTAGTTGGGCCATCCGGCGGGGGAAAAACAACCTTATGCTCCCTCCTGCCAAGATTTTATGACGTAACTACCGGAGCGATCACCATCGATGGCAAGGATATCCGTGATCTTACGCTGGATTCTTTACGAAACACGATCGGCCTTGTGCAACAGGATGTCTATCTGTTTGATGGCTCAGTCAAAAAAAACATAGCGTACGGTAAGGCTGACGCCACGGATGCCGAAATCATAGAGGCTGCTCAAAATGCCAACATACATGATTTTATCATGTCGCTTGACGAGGGTTACGACACCTATGTAGGGGAACGTGGAGTCAGACTCTCCGGCGGTCAAAAGCAACGACTCTCAATCGCCAGGGTGTTCTTAAAGAATCCTCCGATCTTGATCTTGGACGAGGCCACCTCCTCCCTCGATAATGAAAGTGAACAATATATCCAAAAATCACTGGAAAAACTCTCTAAAAACAGAACTACCATCGTGATTGCTCACCGATTGAGTACGATCAAAAATTCGGACGAAATCGTCGTGGTAACCGATGTCGGCATCCAAGAAAGAGGCAGTCATAAACAACTAATCGGAAAAGACGGCATATATGCTCATTACTATAATATGCAATTTGAAGGCCTGGAATAGAGTTTGAAATCAATGTTGAAGGAGCAGACGACCTTATTTTCGGGATACCAACTGTCCCTGAGCATTGTATAGTTCTCCTGGATCACCATCATTATTCCAGATATTTGATTCCGTCCAGACCAGGACATTGGTTCCTGCTTGGGCATTTTTTCCGCTTACAACTTTAAGCGTTCCACCGGCAGATAAGGTTGTACCCGCTGGGAATGAAAAGGTTTGATTGCCTGCTTCACTTACTAACTTCCAACCAGTTAGGTTGACCACTTTTTCGCTACTATTCATTAAGGTAACAACTTCACCGCCTAAATCAATATTTGATATCGTTAACAACCCTGTTGATATAACAGGAACTGGCTGTACGGGTTTGGGGGTTGATGAAGGTATGGAAGCCGGGAACTTTACTGTATCTCCGTCCGAAGTGCTAACAATCGTTCCACCTTGATCCGTCCGGGACACTTGCACTCCCGCATTTACTAATTTATATAACGTACCCGGCGCAGGATGCCCATAATCGTTATCAACTCCGACGGATATCACTGCGTACTTTGGAGAAACAGCTTTTAGAAACGCACTTGTTGTTGAACTCGTACTACCATGATGTCCAACCTTTAACACGGTGGCCTTTAAATCCTGCCCATTTTTCAACATTTCTGTTTCTGAAACATCCTCGGCGTCCCCTGTTAACAGGAAGGAAACCTTACCAAAGATGATCTTTAAGACAGCACTATAGTTATTCAGGTCCTCATATTGGTCACTGATAGGTGCTAGAAATAGTCCGGACAGGCCAGGAACATCCAGCCTGACTCCCGCTTTGACTTTAATTTTCTTAGCACCGCTGGCATTAACTGCCATAATAAAGTCCTCATACGTTTTTGTAGTTGAAGTACCGTTTGTCATATAGACCTGTTTGGGCGGATAACTGTGAATGATGGTATCTAGTCCACCAATATGGTCTTCATGTGGGTGAGTTGCAACGATCGCAGAAAGTTCTTTGACTCCTTGTGATTTCAGATAACTTACTACCTCAGTTCCGTCAGCAGAATTTCCACCATCAACAAGAACACTCTGACCGTTTGGTGCAATTACTAAAATGCTATCTGCCTGGCCAACATTAATGAAATGCACTTGTAATAAGCCAACTTTATCTGTTTGCTTGGATGCGGTGCTTGGAGTCATCACCTTACCAGTTGTACCGCAGCCAGAAAGAAGCAAGAAAAACAAGATCATCAGGGTTAACATAAATCGCCTTTTACGAAAAAACAATTAAGCAGACTCCTTTCCTATTTAGAGAAGAGGTTATCTGACATGCGTTTAGCTTTTTCTGCACGCTCCTTGGTCGCTACTAAGTCAATTCCCACCTGAATGCTAATTACATCCCCCTCCTTGATACCAGGTGGTAAAACAAAGCGGGGCAAATTAAACGTGCGACGATTTTCCGTTTCGATAATCGCCCAATCTCCTTCAAATCGATCAATAATTAACACATTCTCTCCTCCTTACAAGCCAGCATGAATTAGCCTAGAATTTCTACATTATCTTTGGGAATCTATTGCAAAAATCACCCTCCTAAAGCTAAAATCAGCTTGGGAGGGTATTTTCTGCCTATTATAATAGTTATACAGAAACGTTCCTTGTCAACTGCATCTTCGAGATTACGCACGCTCTAGAGTAATCATCTTTATAGGCAAATTTATTAGATGCACGGACGTATTATTTACAATATGTACGATTCTCTGCAAAGTAGGAGACCAGTTTTTCTATTGAAACAGGTTTAGCCAACAAGAAACCTTGCACCTCGTCACAGCCCTTGATTCGAAGAAAATCCAGCTCCCCCTGAGTCTCCACCCCTTCTGCGATAACTTTGAGCCCTAAATTTTGTGCAAGTTGAATAATGGTTAGGACTATGGCTTGCCTATCAGAATGCACGTCAACCCCAGTAATAAACGACCGATCAATTTTAAGCGTGTTCAGAGAAAAACGATTCAAATAACTCAGGGACGAAAAGCCAGTACCAAAATCGTCGATAGCTAGATGGACTCCCATACTCTTAAGTTTTTGAAGAATCTCTACACTTACAACGACATTTTCCATACTCAGGCTCTCTGTGATCTCCAATTCCAACCATTCGGGTTCCAAACCAGTCTCCTCGAGAATCTCCGCAACCTGCCTGACCAGATCTTTTTGTTGGAACTGACGAGCCGAAAGGTTGACTGCCACCCGCACAGGAGGGTAGCCCATGTCCTGCCACAATTTGTTTTGGGCACAGGCGGTTCGCAACACCCATTTTCCCAAGGGCAGGATAAGCCCACTATTTTCGGCAATCGAGATGAATTTATCCGGGAGAAGAAATCCGCGTTCCGGATGCTGCCAGCGCACCAGAGCCTCCATCCCACAAAATTGACCATCGCTTAGACAGAACTGAGGCTGATAATAAAGGACGAACTCATGCCTCTCTATAGCGCGACGCATCTCGTTTTGCAAAGCGAGGCGCTCCGACAGACGCTCATGCAAGGCTATGGTATAGAAATGATAGTGGTTGCGGCCCTTCGCTTTCACCTGATACATGGCCATATCAGCATGTTGGATAAGGATCTCAGGATCCTCTCCGTCAAGTGGATAAAGAGCAATTCCAAGGCTTGCTGAAATGTATACTTCCTGTTTTGCCAACTGAAAAGGAGCGCTTAGTGTATCTAAAATTTTTTGGGCCACTTTGGCAGCTTGTTGCTCAGAGGGCAAATACGGCAACAAGATCAGAAACTCATCTCCCCCATGTCGAGCAACCGTGTCTTCCTGACGCAAAGAGGTTTTAAACCGTTCTCCGACCTGACGAAGCAGGGTGTCTCCTGCGGCATGCCCGAGCGTGTCATTGACGAGCTTGAAGCCATCTAGATCGAGGAAGAACACGGCCACTTGCTCTTTATGACGGCTGGCCTGTAAGATGGCCTGGTGAACACGATCTATAAATAATTGGCGATTAGGTAAGTCGGTCAGAGCATCATGATTGGCTTGATAGGACATGCGACGCAGCAAATCCCGTTTCTCACTGACATCGTGAAAGACTAGGACCGCACCGATTACTTTCCCTTCCCTGTCAAAGATAGGTGCGGCCGAGTCCTCAATGTGGAATAATTGCTTTCCATCTCGATTCCTCAGCACCGCATGATTGGCCAAGGCAATAATACGCTGCTCAAGGAGACATTGCTGCGCCGGTTGTGCCAAGGCCAACCCGGTGCTTTCATGGTAGATGTCAAACACGCGCTCGATCATTAACCCCTGGGCTTCCTCATTCGTCCAACCAATCATCATTTCAGCCACTGGATTAAGATAGGTGACCCTGCCTTGGACATCGGTCGTGAGCACCGCATCCCCAATGGAAGCCAAAGTCACCTGAGCACGTTCTTTTTCTTGCCAGAGTGCCCTTTCGTTCAAAACACGTTGAGTAACATCCTCATACAAGACTACAATATTACCGGTAGTCAGTTTATAGATAAGGCCTTCACTCCAGCCAACAGCGCGTTGATTTTTATAATAAACAGCAGGAAATTCAGCCCTCTTTCCAGTGCGGAAAACCTGTTGGCACAGAACAAATAAACCTAATTCTTTGACCAAGGGAAAAACTTTCGTAATCGAAGAGCCAATCGCTTCCTCACGGGATATGTTTTCAATTTGTTCAGCAGCACGGTTAATATCCGTGCAGATAAAGTCCTGCCTATCGCTGGAAATTTCAAACACCGCAACTGCATTGCTCATAGTTTGAAACATATCCCGAAACTGTTCTTCACTATTTCGCAAGGCTCTTTGGTTCGTCAACCGTTCGCTAATATCCTGCTTTACGGCAATAAAATGCGTGATTTTATGGCTTTCTTCTTTCACCGGAGTGATCGTCATTTCTTCACTGTATAATGTTCCGTCCATACGACGGTTGATCAGTTCTCCTTGCCAGATTTGACCATCCAGAATGGTCTTCCACATCCGTTCGTAGAAGCCTTGATCCTGGTATCCAGAACGAAGAAAGCGCGGAGTTTGCCCCAACACGTTCTCAAGAGAATAACCCGTCAGTTGGGTAAAGGCGGGATTGGCCCAAAGTATTCTTCCTTCATTATCCATCTTGACAATGGCATGGGTCGTAGCGTTGAGGGCCGTGTTCTGAAGACGAAGTTGACGTCTATCTTCACTCAGCTGAAACGATTCGCTCATATCCCGAAATGCCACCGCACACCCAACTACATGCCCACTTTCCACAACAGGGGATGCAACCGCCATTGCATAAAAGGCGCTACCATCCTGCCTGAAGATTTTTTCCCCATCTGCCCGAACCACGATCTGGCTGACAAGCGCACACTCAATAAAACACATCTCCTCATGAGTCTGAGAAGGATCATGCAAATCTCTATAAGTTCGTATCCCTAGGGCCTCTGCCATATTCCAGTCCAAGAGTCGCCCTGCTTCTGGGTTCAGATATTGCAACACTCCTTCGAGGTCAAACAACAACAGCCCTTCTGCTAATGCGTGTGCCAGCGCCTGCAATTGAACTTCGCTCGCCCGAAACTCATCCATAATAACACACTCCCTGCAGAAACTATTTCGTTTCGTAAACGAAAAAAATCAATATCCAATCTGTGATGGCGATAAAAGTCAATACTTCTATTCATCTATGAAGAGATCAGCAATCTGATCGCAACTGAGCGGCTGTCTTATGTGTAACTTTCAGCATAAACTGCCGAATTCCTGCTAATCCCACTATTTTGTTGCTATTTTTTCACACTGCACAGAAGAAATGTTGCTAATCCATACAGAAGACTAGTCGCATTTCTTCTAGTGCATACTGAAACTATCCATCCTTTCCAGTATAGAGTTTTACTGTCCCTCGTTTTAAGGATATAATATGGATAAAAAGGAGACTGATTTAGAATGAATGAGACCATTAACACTATATTAAGCAGAAGAAGTATTAGGGCCTACAAGCAAGAACAAATTAAGGATGAAAACTTGCAACTGATTTTAAACGCTGGCATGTTTGCTCCCAGCGCAATGAATCAACAATCTTGGCATTTTACTGCAGTACAAAACAAGGAAACACTCCAAAAAATAAACCAAGCTACCAAGGGTGTTCTTCTAAAGTCTGGTAATGCACGATTTGAAGAGATAGCTAAATCAGAGAAATTCAATGCGTTTTACAATGCTCCGACCTTGATAGTTATTTCTGGTGATGAAAAGGCTATTGCACCCCAATGTGACTGCGTCCTTGCGATGGAAAATATCTTTTTAGCTGCCTTCGATTGGAATTGCATCTTGCTGGATTCATGCAATAACTCAATTAAGTAGTACACAAGAGGGTAATGCTTTAATAAGCGAATTGGGCATACCCGAAGGTTATAAGATATTTGCTTCAGCTGCATTTGGTTACGC
>DATMYU010000247.1:0-11252 GCA_035560775.1 Desulfosporosinus sp. | reverse complement strand
GAAATAATACCTCCTTTACAGTCATGCCTTAAAATTATCTTGAGTACAAAGGAGAGGTGTTGACTTAAGATATGTATGAGAGGATTATTGGTCAGACACTTGGTAAGATGACAAAGTTGCTTCTTGCTTCAGCGGGCCCCTTGCAATATTTTCTCGACACCCCAGGCGTAACCCATGTTCATTGTTTGGAAGAGGCCTATATTGTTTTGAAGCAGGATGGAAAAGAGGATGTAGCTAAATTATTCAAGGCTCATCATGCTATGTTGACAAAAGGTTTATATTGGGCAGACCGCGGTTGGAAAAACGTTAATCATTTTTATAGTCATCCCGACAAGCAAGGGCTTATTAGTTGGCCGGGCGCAACGGCCGAGTGCCAGTATTATTTCAACAAGGCTTTTACTTACTTTCCAAATAATGTCGATAAAGGTATGTTTTTTTTAGGTGCAGCGCTGCACCTTGTACAAGATATGTGCGTACCACACCATGCCTTGGGGGTTGTTTTCGACGGACACAAAGAGTTCGAAACATGGGCAACTAAAAACTGGGCTAAATTTTCTGCTACGAGTGGTATGTATTTGCCATTTTCTCATCCAGCCCAATGGATTGATCATAATGCAAGCGTTTCTGGTCCCCTATATTCCTTGGTTTCTCAGGACGAAGGTTGTTCAGAAGAGAGCTATCAAAAGGCAGCCGCAATATTAATCCCGCTGACAATTGCAACTTCAGCGGGTTTTTTGGATTTTGTTCGTAAAAAATTAGACGGTTGAGAGGGTGGGATGAATTTGAAACAGTTAAGGATTCTCGTATTCTCTGCAGGGTTTGGCAACGGACATTTCCGGGCAGCAGAAGCTGTGATTGAAGGCATACGTATTAAGGCTCCCTCCGCAAAAATTATTCACTTGGACTTTGGTGATTTTTTGAGCAAGCGGTTCAACACGGTGGCTAAAAATATTTACACTGAGATGATTAAACATACCCCAAAGCTCTGGGGAAAATTTTATTATAAAACAGCTAAACAGCAACCTGACTCAATGATTCAACGTTTTCTGAATCAATTGGGACGAAGCGATTTGCTCAAATACATTCAATCCTTTGCACCAGATCTCATCGTCTGTACCTATCCAACAGTTTCTTCAATTTTGGCCCAATTGAGACTGGAACAGATTCTTCAGGTTCCGGTAATCACCGTGATCACGGATTATACTGTTCATAGTTACTGGATCCATCCAGGTGTTGATCGCTACATGGTGGCTTGTGAAGAAGTGAAGGAAAGCTTAGTGTCCTGGGGAATCAAAGGGGAATGTATTCTTGTGACTGGGATTCCGGTCAGCCCGAAATTCGAAGTAGAAATAGATCGAGGGCAGATTATTTCCAAGTTAGGCTTAAATCCCAATTACCCCACCTTTTTAGTGATGGGAGGGTCATATGGAAGTTTAAGAAGCGCAAAAAGAATCTGCAAAACACTCGCAGATTCCCTAGTCCCAGTCCAATCCATAATTGTTTGTGGGAAAAATAAGAAATTATATTATTCTTTAGAAGAGCTGATCGAGCATTCTCTTAACCCCATGGTACGGTTAGGGTATGTGCATAACGTCGAAGAACTAATGTCAGTTTCCAATTTGATCATTACTAAGGCTGGAGGTTTAACGGTCTCAGAAGCTCTAACCAAGCACTTACCGCTTGTTATCTTCAAGGCCATACCGGGTCAGGAAGAAGAAAATGCACAGTTCGTACAACGTACAGGGGCAGGGCGCGTTGCGCGTACAGAAGAGGAATTAGGATCGCTTTTAAGTCGTTTCTTGAGTAATCCTCAAGACATGGATAAAATGCGAGAAAAAGCGGCTGTGGCGTTACCGGGGCACTCTACAGAACGAGTTGTGGAGAATATGCTTCAATTAGAGTCGGATATGAGTTTGACGCAGAAAACTGGATAAAAGCAACTTTCAAATAAAATGAACATTATGATTAAGACTGTTACTGGAGGCATAAGAATGTCAAATGAAATGGAAATAGTGGATAAGTTGGTTTATCTAATTATCTCAGGCAAATATAAAGCCCATGATAAACTGCCGTCGGAAAATGAGATAGCAGATCAATACAAGCTGCCGAGGATTACAGTCAGGAAGGCCTATGAAAGACTCGGGGAATTAGGGTATATCTATAAAAAGCAGGGGAAAGGGAGTTATGTCAAAGATAGATATAAACAGATTGAGCTTGTTCTTTCGGGTGATGTGAGTTTCAGCCAGAAAATGATGGAAAAAGGGTATGATTTCCAATCGGAAACTATATTTTGCCGAGAAATAAAATATAATAAGAAGATTTGCGACTATTTAGAAACTGACGAAGATGACAGGATTTTCAAAGTGGGGAGGTTGAGGTACATTGATCAGGTACCCATCGCCCTTCATATCTCCTATATTGCTAAATCAGTCTTTAATGATATTGATGTTGTGGGTATGGATATTACATCGATGTTTAAATATTACCATAGCAAAGGATATATGGAATTTTGTTCAAAACCTAGCATATTAAGCGTTTGCTATCCCACGAAGTCCCAACGGAATATGTTAAATTGCACATATTTGATACCTCTTTTGGTCTTGGAGTCAGGCTGTACAGAAAAAAGTACGGGCACAGTATTGGAGTACACAAGGATACTTTATAGAAGTGATTTCTTTTCCTATGTCATACCATAAACAACATGACAAAGCCTTATGCTTAATTGAGCATAAGGCTTTTAACTATATACTTTCTGGAAGGTCCCTTCTCGCCTTCCATGGCTACAGGGAGGGACACTCGGCCATCCATGGTCAGCACATTAGTGCAGCTAAGGCGACCGCCTTTAGCAAGGCTTGGCGCCAGCCAAGTTTTCTTTATACCTAAACAGAAAGTATAAGTTTTGGGAGGCATAATTCGGGTGGTATAAAAGTGCAACTAGGCGGTCGCCGGCGCCTGCGGCTAACAAGAAGGATAACACGTGCGAAGACAGTGTCTTCGGGCGCCAGCCAAGTTTTCTTTACATAGATTTAACGGAGTACTAACAGAGTTTTAACATCAGCCAACTTGGCAACAAGTTATGATTAATCACGTAGATAACTGCAAAAAGGAAGGCAAATGGATGATTAGAAAGAAAAGAACTGAAGTATTAATCAAAGGCTCAGCTGCGGTTTCTAAAAAATTAGCCCAAGAAATTCTTAAAACTTATCAGGTCATAACCATCGATGAGCCTAATAATAGTCTGGTTATGGTTAAAGTACGGGAAAGCGCTCAACAAAGCTTGTTCTATCTAGGCGAGGTATTTATCACGGAGTGTAAGGTTATGATCGATGGATATTTGGGAATCGGCATGGCTAAAGGGCATGAACTGGAGCTCGTATATAATCTGGCAATTATTGATGCAGCCTATAATGCGAATTTGCCAGAGACAAAGGAATGGACGGATGTTTTAGTGCTGGAGGCAGGCCGCATCAAGGCTGAATGTGAGCGCTTGCAGAACAAGGTCTTAAGAACAAACGTAAATTTTGAAACTATGGATGTGTGAAAAGAGGGGTAACGTCGATGAAACTGGATTTAGTTCATGATCTTCAAAGGGCTTATCGCAAAACGCTAGATTCAATGTCTAGGCCGGGTGTTATTAATAATTTCCGCGCTCAGGCGGACAAGATGGATATGGAGATTGCTTGTTTTGACGCAACCTTGGTATTGGTACTGATGCTATTTAATACAGAAGTGAAATTTTACGTGTGTTCCAAATTTGAAGCAGAAATTGCCAAACTAATAAATCAGTTGACGTATGCCAAAAAAACGGAAGTCCAGAATGCGGATTATATTCTTGTATTAAAGGACGCTCAACCAGAAGAACTGGCGAGAGCAATCCGATTGGCCTATCCAGGGAATTTGCGGGATCCGCACAAAGCGGCAACAATTATCATTGAAGCAGACGCCTTGAGTAATGAGCGGGATTTGACTCTGACAGGTCCAGGAATCGAAAAGGAAAGCTATGTCAAAGTGACAACAGTGACAACAATAGATCATTGGGTAGATCTACGGGCTGATAAAAACTCTGAATATCCCCTGGGGATAGATCTTATTTTCACAGATGCTAACGACAACATTATTTGTTTGCCGCGTACGGTACAAATTTTCAAACAGGTGGTTGGCTAGATGGGGTATGTTGCCGTAAAAGGCGGAACTCAAGCTATTGAAGAATCCATTAAACGATTGAAGTATGAACGGCTGAAAAAAGGTTTAGTTTTGGATTGTCCTAAGATTGAAAGTGGCCTGCGCTGCCTGATCGACCAGGTTATGTCGGAAAGCAGTCTTTACAGCGAAGCTCTGGCCGCGATGAGCATCAAGCAGGCCGAAGGAAGCCCTGAAGAAGCGGTATTTTTACTGAGAGCTTACCGTTCAACCTTGCCTCGCAAGCATTATTCCCGAACGGTCCACTCCGAGGACATGGTGGTGGAAAGAAGGATTTCAGCCAGCTTTAAAGAAATTCCCGGCGGACAAATCTTAGGGGCTGCCTACGACTACACTCATCGCTTAATCGATTTTGAATTAATTGAAGAAACGGATGAAGATGCCATTAACTGGGTGCGTGAGTTTAACAAGGAAAGCGAAGTGAGCTGTGAGACGATTGATTTAGCTAATCTGCCTAAAGTTTTGGATTATTTGCGGGAGGAAGGATTGATTGCGGCCTGTGCCAATGACGATCGTGAACCGGATGATGTCACCAAAGAAAGCGTCCAGTTTCCGACCAGCCGCAGTGAACGGTTACAGATTTTAACCAGCGGACAAACAGGTGCAGTCACATCATTAGGATATGCCGCCTTGCGTAGTTTTGGGGCGTTGCATCCGAATGTGGGGGAACTACGGATTGGAAATTTACCCCTGTATGTTGATAACCCCTTCAATGAGCAAAATGAGAATAAGGAGGTTGAAGGTGATGATGAGTTTAAGGATGAGCGTGAGGATAAGGATGCTTATTACATCGGTGAAATCAAAGTCACGGAAGTTGAGACGTTGTTTCCGACATCTGTTCGAAAGGAAAATGGTCAAAGAGTGATTGAATTTGGCCTAGGATATGGGATCTGCTATGGACAAAATGAAACAAAAGCAATTGCCATGAGTATTTTAGACCATTGTTTGGAAATAGGTGGATCGGAGTATCCGACCCACAATGAGGAGTTTGTCTTGATGCAAATTGACTCCGTCGAATCAACTGGGTTTATATCTCATCTCAAATTGCCCCACTATGTGACCTTTCAGTCTGAGCTCGATAGTGTCCGTAAGTCGAGAAAGGAAGGGAGTAAAATTAATGAACATTAACTATAACTTTGCCTTTTTCGATGAAGATTCTAAACGTGAAATTCGCAGAGCGACACTAAAAGCGGTTGCCATTCCAGGGTATCAAGTGCCCTTTGCTTCAAGGGAGATGCCGATTGCCAGAGGGTGGGGAACAGGAGGGCTACAGTTGACGCTTTCCTTAGTGGGTAAGGAGGACATCCTGAAGGTGATTGACCAAGGCTCAGATGAATCTGTCAATGCTGTCAATATCAAAAAGCTCATCCACCTAACGACCGGCATAAAAGTAACCGACCAGACAGCGGAAGCCACTATTATTCAATCGAGACACAGAATACCCGAAATTCCCTTGCAAGCAGGTCAGATTCTAGTTCTTCAAGTACCCCTACCTGAGCCACTCCGCTATTATGAGCCGAGTGAATTTGAAACAAAAAAACTTCATGCAGAACAAGAGTACAGTGGTGCCTGGCTCATGCTCTTTGAGCAAATCATGAATTACAAAACGCTGGCGACAGGTGCGGATCACCCAGTGCTGGTTCATGACAGGTATGTGATGGCCCCTAGCCCCATCCCGAGATTCGATAATCCCAAGCTCAATAGTTCCCCAGCGTTAATCCTGTTGGGGGCAGGTCGTGAAAAGAAGATTTATGCAGTGCCACCGTATACAAAGGTCATTTCCCTGGATTTTGAAGACTATCCTTTTAGGGTTGAATCGTTTCAGGATAAGAGTTGCCGCTTGTGCGCCGCCAAGGGTGTGTACTTGGATGAAATTTTGGATAGTATCACGGGTGAAACTGCTTATCAATGCAATGATACCAGCTATTGTTTGCAGAGACTGAATGGAAGATTAGTAGGATGAGGGATTCGAGTATGAATGATTTTAGTATGAACGATTTTGAACAGCCTGTCTTATCTGTCAAGAGTATCAATAAACAATTTGGCAACGGGTGTGAAAGTTGTAGAGGGGCAAAAGGAGAGCGTTTGCTGAAAAATTATTGCCCAGTCTGCGGTACGGTGTACGCCTGTCGAGATATCACGTTTGACTTGTATGAGGGAGAAATCCTAGGCGTTGTAGGAGAAAGCGGCAGTGGTAAGTCCACCTTGATGGAGTGTCTGTATTTTGATCAGGAGGTAAGCAGCGGAGCAGGATATATCAGTTCCTACAAGGGCGGAACAAGGAATATCTTTGCAGAATCGTCACAGCAGAAACGTTACATTAGGAATCATAGGATGGGTAAAGTCTATCAGAATCCGCTTATGAGCTTGAAAATGAACTTCTCATCAATTGGTAATATCGCCGAGAAACTGATTGCTGCAGGCAACAGAAACGTTGGGAAGATGGAAGCTAGAGGGAAAGAGCTGCTGGAGCATGTCAACATCCCGATTTATCGTATGAAGGAGGCTCCCAAGAACTTCTCAGGGGGAATGCAGCAGAGAGTTCAAATTGCCAAAGCGTTATCGAACAATCCACCAATTCTTTTACTTGATGAGGTAACTACAGGGCTGGATTTATCGGTTCAAGCGAGTGTCCTTGACTTAATCAAGACAATCCAGAGAGAGTTGAAGATTACGGTGGTTATTGTCTCCCATGATTTGGGCGTTATTAGAATGTTGGCGGATAGAACTATGGTGATGTTGGATGGCAGGATTATTGAACAAGGCTTGACCGATCAGATCCTCGAAGATCCGCAGCATAGCTATACTCAGCAGTTAGTGCAATCCTTGCTATAGTCAATCCAGCTGAGGATGTTGCCATGGGGCCGGAAATAGGGTCTATCAGGAAGGAGAAAAGCAAGAATGATTAACCGGCTTGAGAAAAAACCGTTGATCCATGAGAACTGTCAATTACAAAATGTTGAGTTGGGTGAGTACACGGAGGTAGGTGCTCATAATGTCTTCGAAAATATTAAATTAGATGACTTTTCCTATACAGATCGATTTTGCACGTTGCAAAATGTTGAAATTGGCAAGTTTTCCAATATAGCCTCTCTGGTTAGAATTGGACCGACTGCTCATCCCATGGGTAGGCCAACCATGCATCACTTTACATACCGACGGATAAAGTATGGTTTCGCAGAAACGGATGATGAAGTGTTTCTAGAGTGGCGGGCAAAACAATTAGCCTACATTGGCCATGATACCTGGCTTGGCCATGGGGCGATCATTATGCCTGGTGTGAGAATTGGCAACGGGGCGGTGGTAGGCAGTGGTGCGGTGGTTACTAAAGATGTGGCTCCCTATACCATTGTGGTTGGAGCGCCGGCCAGGCCAATTAAGCAACGATTTGAAGAAGATATTATCAGCAAATTAGAAGAGATCAAGTGGTGGGACTGGTCCTATGAAATCATTAAAGCAAGGTTGGATGACTTTTACCTAAACATCCATGAATTCACAGACAAGTATTACAAAGCAGGTGTTTAAGTGGAAGAGATACTTGTAATTAAGCACTTATCAAAATCGTTTACCATCCATAATTTAGACAAGCAAATTGAAGCACTGCAGGACATTAGTATTGACTTAAAAGAAGGAGAATTTGTGGGTATCACAGGGAAAAGCGGCAGTGGAAAATCGACCGTATTTAAGTGCATTTATCGTACTTATGCTCCACAGAAAGGGAGCATCTGGTATAACTCTAAAAAGTTTGGGCTTCTTAACTTGGCAGAAATATCGGACCGACAGATGATTTATCTTAGGAAATTTGAGATTGGCTATGTATCCCAGTTTTTAAGCATTATGCCCCGGACAACTGCGCAGGAACTCGTAAAACAAGCGGTTTTGGAGATGGGGCAGGTTGAAGCTTATGCTCAGCGAGAAGCAAATAACATGCTCGAGCATTTTGAATTGGACAGAGAATTATGGGACTGTCATCCCAGCACCTTTTCGGGTGGTGAAAAGCTGCGTCTAAATATTGCCAGGGCCATGGTAAAGCGTCCAAGGTTGCTCCTGCTTGATGAGCCGACTGCCAGTTTGGATTATGCCTCAAAATTAAAAGTCAGAGAACTTATTGAGCAATTGAAAAGCGAGGGGACGACAATGATGGGCATATTTCATGATATTGAATTTATGGAGAACCTTTGTAGTCGGGAATACACTATGCGTGCTGGAAAATTGACGGCGATGAAAGTTTAACCTAAATCTTACAGTCGTTTAATCGGGACTTAACCCTCGACAGGTAAACTAAGATAACGGTCATCCACATTGTAATTCGATGGATGAAGGTAAATAGTTCAAAATTGAGAGGAGAATAAACCATGAAAAAAGCCTATTTACTAGCATTGGTCATTGTTCTTATGTCAGCTATTTTAACAGGGTGCGGATCTACAACGTCAGCTTCAAACTCCGCTACAGACGTGAAAGACCCAGATACCATCACGATTGCTTGGTTGCCGAATAATGCTGCAGAGGATTTCAAAGATACTCGGGCCGAAATCGACAAGATTATTGAAACGGCCACAGGCAAAAAAGTGGTTGATAAGTTAACGACGGATTACGCCATTACCGTTGAAGCCTTAGCAAGCGGCAATGCCCAATTAGCATACTTGGGTGGTGAAGCTTATGTTGAGGCTCACAAAAAAAATAGTAAGGTTGTTCCCTTAGTGGTCAATAGTGGAACATCAGGAACATTAACGGATGCCTTGTATTATAGCCGGCTGCTCGTTAAGAAAGGCAATGAGGATCAATACAAATCCGGTACGGACTTTGCCCTGGATAACATAGTTGGGAAAAAGGTCTCTTTTGTTTCTACCAGTTCGACATCCGGATTTAAAGTGCCTTCAGCAGCGATAGTCTCCTATTTCTCCCAGCAAGACAAATGGAAGACCCTGAAGGCCGAAGATCTGCTGCAAGGGGGCAGTGATAAATTTTTCAGCCAAGTAATTTTTGGGGGTTCTCATCAGCTATCGTTGGTCAACTTACTCACAGATAAAGCAGAGGTTGCAGCAGTCGATGACATTGATGTGGTCAGCTATGTAGACCTTGCCCAAGGAAAGGATAACACGCCTGGAGCAGTCTACAGTGTGAAGAAGGATGCTACGGATCCGTTTAGCAAACTGGCAGGTGCGCAATATGTGGTTATTAAATCTATTCCAGTTATGAACGGACCCATTGCTGTAAATACGGATGCCTTAAGTCAAAAAACTATCGATGCCATGACTCAAGCACTTACTTCCGAGGAAACTGCCAAGAATCCAAAGATTTTCGTACCCAAGGATTCTAAAACGAAAGGCTTTTTCAATCAGCCTCAGCATTTTCTCACGACAGATGATGCCTGGTATCAGCCGATCAGAGATTTGAGCAAATAGTGAGACTTTCAAGGCTATCCTAGGGCCATCTTTTGAACTTAAAGAGAATTATTCATGAACTAGCATTTCACAGAGAGTATTTCCGTGTGAAAGGAAGAGTCAATATGGCGTTATTAGAATTGAAACATGTCACAAAAAATTATAACCATGAATGTTGTGCTTTAGACGATGTCAGCTTCAGTGTCGATAAGGGTGAATTTGTGTCCGTGATTGGTCCATCTGGATCAGGGAAGTCCACACTTTTGCGCTGTATTAACCGGATCATTGAACCAACCAGGGGAGAAATCTGTGTTGATGGCGTTATATCATCGAGTCTAAACAAAAAAAAGTTAAGAAAGCTTAGGACAAAGATCGGCATGATTTTTCAGCATTACAATCTGGTCGAACGGTTGACTGTAATCGAGAATGTACTTCATGGCAGGCTGGGCTATAAATCGACATTGGCGGGTGTCATGGGCAGATACAGTCAAGAAGAAAAAAGACAGGCTTTCCGAATCATTGAGATGTTGGGGCTTAATGATCAAGTAAATAAGCGGTGTGATCAGTTAAGTGGCGGTCAAAAACAACGGGTTGGCATTGCTCGGGCTTTAGTACAAAATCCAAAACTGATTTTATGTGATGAACCGATTGCTTCGCTGGACCCTAATGCTGCAAAGATTATTATGGACCATCTGCGAACTATTTCCACGGAGATGGGGATCACCGTCATTGTAAATTTGCACCAGGTAGAAGTTGCCTTGAAATATTCAGATCGAATTATTGGCATTAACAGAGGGAAAGTTGTATTTGACGGTTCACCAAGCGATCTAACAGCTTCAGAGGTTCATGGTATTTATGGTTCAGAGCCTGAGAGTGTAGAACTGATGGTTTATCGAGGAGAAAGACATGCGGGCTGACATTTTCACCAAACGAAGGAACGTTAATCTGCTCTTCTTCTCCTTACTAATTATCCTAACGGTTGGCTCGATTGTCATAACTCAGTACGATGTGATGAAAGGCTTTGCCAGTGTCGGCAAGGCCTTAATATGGGGGGCAGGGAATTTCTATCCGGATGCCTTGGCAATGAGGATACTACCTGAAATATTACCGAAATTACAAGAAACCGTGTTAATGTCCATTGCGGCAACCACTGTAGCGGCAGTCTTTGCCTTATTTTTATCTTTAGCTGGCTCTAAAACGACACGGATCAACAGTTTGATTAGTATATTTTGCCGAGGAATAGCGTCTCTCTTTCGGAACATACCCCTTGTCGCTTGGGCAATGGTTTTGATGTTAGCGTTCAGCCAAAGCCCCCTGACAGGTTACTTGGCCCTATTCTTTGGTTCTCTTGGGTTTCTGACCCGTGCCTTTATGGAAACGATTGATGAAGTGGGTAATAACTCAATTGAAGCCTTGCACGCGACGGGTGCCAATTACATCCATATCGTTTTCCAGGCGGTCTTGCCAGCCTGTATGCCCCAGATGATCAGTTGGTTATTGTTCATGATTGAAACTAATATCCGTGACGCTACCTTGGTTGGGGTCCTAACCGGAACGGGTATCGGCTACTCTTTTGATTTGTATTACAAGCGGTTTGATTACCATGCAGCCAGCCTAGTGGTGATGCTCATCGTGATCACAGTTATTGTGATTGAAGTTGTATCAAAT
>DATMYU010000246.1:0-2775 GCA_035560775.1 Desulfosporosinus sp. | reverse complement strand
TTGGTTTTTTTACGAAATCACTTTTCTTATCCTGGAGTATTTTTGCTTTGTTTTCATCAATTGGTGCCTATATTGTATGGTATGCCCGAGGAAATGGCTGGATAGCGGCTCTTTGTGGAGCACTCCCAATTGCGTTTCTTTTGGCAGAAGGTCATTCATTTTATTATTACCCCGCAGTAACACAAGGATTTGATTTGTTCTTTGCATTAATATTATTTGTAATTCTTCCTACAAATAAATTACAGCATTTACATCTTATACCATTCGTGGCGTTTGTGTTCATAATGTTGTTGCAATCGCATCTGATTACCATTGTATTTGGGAATATGTGGTATTACGTACGCAACATTCTATTATCGTAAAGAAAATTTATCTTTGGTAAGAAAATGTTTCGCAGGCGGTGATTTTAGGCAGTGCCATCCGAGCGCTGTCTGAGTTTGGGGGCACGACACGCAGCAGCAAGTTCCCGCCACTTGGAGGATGATGCATGCAGTCAGGGCGCGGCGGGAACCTGCGGGACGTTCTATCGGGGAGGGGCAAATAGTGAAAAAAATACTAGTGCTAGTTTTGTTGCTCATAACGTTTATGTCAGGCTGCGGAAGTCCTAAGGGTACGGCGATAACAGTTGACTTATCGAATCTTACTCCAAGCCAAGTAGTTGAAACTTATTCAAGAGTATTGCATCAGGCGATTATACAACAGCTAAAGCTTGCCTCTCCGATGAAATTGGCGACCAGTATATTAACTCCCCAGATTCATACTTCAAAAACATCAAAAAGTTGACAGACTTAAAAGTTTCCTCTCCGGCCGCTATTAAGCTATACGGCAAAAACTTTGAGGAAGTTCAGGTTACCGCTGAGTATGTCGCAGAATACAAAAAGGTGATCACATCTAACAACGGTAAACAAATAAGGTTTATTTATGTTGCCAAGAAGGAAAAGGACTCTGCCTGGAAGATCATTAGTATTGGAACCGGCCCGTAATCTCTTGTAAATTATCAACTGTGGGAGAATCGAAAAAGGAACTAACTTAAGCCAGTTAGGCTTTACGCGCAGCGCATTCAATGAGGATGGCAGTATTGAAGGGGTTTGCTTATGGAACTAAAATAGATTAGGCCTCCATAAAAATATTTTGTGTAGGAAACTATAAATTTTACATATCTGAAGCAGGATTATAATTTGATACAGAATCAACAAAAACTTATTTAGTAAAGGTTCGCTAAAGGTTTTGGGATTATGATGGGTGTGTAAGGTAGCTGCCTACAAAACAAAATTAAAAACGGAGGTAATTTCAATGGGAGAAAAATTGGCAATCACCCTTAATATGGGTAAAAAGAAAGTAGCCGCTATTGCACTTGCCGCGGCGCTTATGCTATCCTTTAGCACACTGACAGCGTTCGCTGCAAGCCATCTGGAAAGCTTGCAAGTCGCCATCGACGGTGACGGTGAACGGTATTCAACAGACGGAGGGCAAACCTGGAGCAATCAAGTGCCGGATGGCGCTACGGTTTCAGTAGGTGAAAACGGCGAGCAGACCATTTTTATTGGCACTCCCCCTAAGGGTGCTATTGATGACATTAATGCCGCCGTTAATGCCGCCACTGGCGCCGTTGCCGACGACAACATAGCTGTAAAGCAGGAAGACAGTAAATTTCTTTACTCCACAGATGGCGGGCAGACTTGGAGTGAAAACGCTCCTGATGGTGTCGTCATAGACGCTGAATAAGTTAAGCGGTAATATTTATGGCAAAGGAGCGTAAACAGCTTCCTTTGCCATAAATACTATTAATCGGGGGATGAAAACAATGAGAATATTGATGGTTGAAGATGAAAAATATATAGCTGAAGCCATAGCCCAGGTTTTGAAACAAAACCATTATGCCGTTGATTTGGCATACGATGGTGAATATGGGCTTGATTGTGCTATTTCAAATATTTATGACATGATTATACTTGACATTATGCTGCCCAAAAAAGATGGGCTTACAGTGTTGAAGGAAATTCGTCAAGGCGGTATCAAAACGCCGACCATCCTGCTTACGGCAAAAGGTCAGATCGAAGATAAGGTACATGGCCTTGACTGTGGCGCGGACGATTATTTACCAAAACCTTTCCATACGGATGAACTCTTGGCGCGATTACGCGCGTTAAGCCGGAGGAAGCCTGAATTAAACAATGAAGGGATACTATTATTTGGCGATGTCCAATTTAATCCGCACACACTGTTGCTTGCATGTGGGACTTGTGAAGTAAATTTATCAATCAAAGAAGCGCAGCTGTTGGAATTGCTTATTTACAGAAAAAACACAACCGTTTCAAAAGAGCATATCATCGAAAAATTGTGGGGGTATGATTCCAACGCTGAAGATAACCGTGTCGAAATCCATGTGTCGCTCCTGCGGAAAAAGATTGGCAAAATAAACTCCAACATTTCATTACGCACAATTCGAGGAGTGGGTTATCTATTGCAGGATGGGAAAGGCGGGAAGTAAATGCTGTTTATACGACTCCGAAATAAAATACTTCTCCTTAACATGCTGCTGACATCAGTGGTAATGATTATTGCGTTTGCCGCTATCTACCTTATTATGAATAACAATATACAGGCGGAAAATATGAGAAAGCTGGAAACTATATCGGGAGGGCAATTTTCAGTTGTGACTTCTGAAACAAATGATAATGCGTCAAGTGATGCGGTTGCTGTTGACTTGGCGGAAGAACGGCTCTCGGTAGACTATTCAGTGTCCTTTAGTATCAAAGTTGATAAATACGGAAC
>DATMYU010000245.1:0-4222 GCA_035560775.1 Desulfosporosinus sp. | reverse complement strand
TTAAGATAGACTTAAATCCTTAGCTAGTGGAGGATAGAAAAATTAATGCGTAACATTCGGTTAACAGTGGCATATGACGGAACAAATTATCATGGGTTCCAGCGACAGCATGAAACTCATGGTCCCACGATCCAGGGAACATTAGAAGCGGTATGGGCTAAATTAGTCGATGAAGAGGTAACTCTAGCTACGGCAGGGCGGACGGATACCGGTGTACATGCCTCGGGGCAAGTTGTAAATTTTAGGACAGCGGCTAAAATTCCGGAAGACAAAATCCCTAAGGCGTTTAATAGTTTGTTACCTAGGGAGATAAGCATACTCCAAGCAGAATGTGTACCAGATGATTTTAATGCGCGTTGGTCGGCAACGTGGAAACGCTATGATTATCAGATGGACAATCACTCGATTCCTGACGTATTTCGGCGACTCTATGCCTTACATGTACCCATTCCTTTGAATGTGGCTCAGATGCAGGAGGCTGGGCGTTTATTGGAGGGGCGTCACAATTTTAAAACCTTTGCTGCAGCGGGTGGGGTCAGTAAGACCTTTGAACGGACAATTTATCGGTGTCAAGTGAAAGAAGATGACCGATTAATTAAAGTTGCCTGTGTGGGAGATGGATTTCTATATCACATGGTGCGCATTATTGTCGGTACACTGATGGACGTGGGCAAAGGGCGGATTACCCCTCAAGAAATTCCAGATATTATCGCTAGTCAAGAGCGAAGTCGAGCGCGTATGATTGCGCCGGCGCATGGCTTATCACTTGTCCATGTGCATTACACGAATGAATGTCCGTTGGATGTGTTTCAGGACCTTTTGTAGAAATATTCTACCGATATGATAAATAAATGAAAAAGCTTGACATCAGACAGGATTTTTAATAAACTAACTATATGAGTTTTTATGCCTAGGCTATGATTGAGCCTCATAACTTTGGCATACCGCGAGCATGATTGAGCCCCATGCTAGTGAGTTAGAAACAAAAACTGCTATATTGGAGGGAAAGTCATGACCACGTTTTTTCCGAAAGCACAGGACCAAGAGCGCAAATGGTTTCTCATTGACGCTACGGGAATCCCCTTGGGTCGTATTGCTACTGAAGCAGCACGTCTTCTAAGAGGTAAACATAAACCGACATTTACACCTAATGTTGACACCGGGGATCATGTCATAATCATTAATGCTGAAAAATTAGTATTAACCGGCAACAAACTTAACGACAAAATGTATCGTCGTCACTCAGGTTTCCCGGGCGGGTTGAAAGAAGTTCCTTACAAAAAATTAATGCAAATTATGCCAGAGAGAGCTATGGAACATGCTGTGAAGGGAATGCTTCCTCATAACAAGTTGGGCGCCCAAATGTACACCAAGTTAAAAGTGTACAAGGGAGAATCACACCCGCATCAAGCTCAACAACCTGAAATCTGGACAATTCAATAGATTTAGGAAGGAGGAAGTAAAACATGGCAACTCAATTACAATATGCTGCTACAGGTCGACGCAAGAATGCAGTCGCTCGCGTTCGCCTTATTCCTGGTGAAGGGAAATTTATTATCAACAAACGTGAATTAGCGGAGTATTTCGGCAAGAAAACACTGGAAATGATTGTTCAACAACCATTCAACATTACAGATACACTTGCTAAATATGATGTTATTGCTCTCGCACACGGGGGCGGCACCACTGGTCAAGCTGGCGCAATACGCTTAGGTATTGCTCGTGCTTTGTTGAAGGCGGATGCTAGTCTCCGACCAAGTCTTAAGCGAGCCGGTTTCCTCACGCGTGACCCACGTATGAAGGAACGTCGTAAATACGGCTTGAAAAAAGCTCGTAAGGCTCCGCAATTCTCGAAACGTTAAATTTTACGACAAATGCAAAACCCCCGGACCACTGCGGTTCGGGGGTTTTCTTTAGTTCATCAATATCCTTATGTGTGAATACTTTGTCTGTAATATCCGTGCTCGCATGTCCGATAATACGCTTGATTGGCGTCGGCTGCTATGCAATCTCTTCCTTGTCTTTTTGATCGAGATATTTTTCCAGCGCTTTAGCAGCCACTGGGTGATTGGACATTATTCTTTTTCTACTTGAGCATCAATTCGGACCCCAAGATCATGCTCGATGCGAGTGTTTAACCCTACTTGCAGGTTAAACCTCTTTGATTTAGTAACTCCTGCATTTTGTATTCATCAAGTTCGTGGGGGACCAGAAAAATATCACGTTCCTCACAAATTTTAGGGATATGAGACATTGCATTGATTATAATCGCCTGAGCTTCGATGGCTTCCTCGTGAGTGTCACACGCAACATAATTACTATATACCTTAATCATTTTGAAAGCTCCTCCACGCCCCGATCCCCTTTGTGATCCGCAAGCAATCCCTTGATCTGACATAAGTATACCACGCACGCATATAACAAGAGCTAAAATTAGTATTTCCAAAGTTTATTTTACCGCTAATCAGCGGTTGTCGATTCAGAGCGAGATCGGCGGTGTGCTAAACCGTTCAAAATCAAGTTTGAGCTGGGTACCCGATGCTTTTGTATAAGATGAAAAGGACATAATAAACCGAATCTTGGGGCAAGATATCTTCGAAACTCCTTTGCTTCGCTCTCATCGGAAACGGTGGGGGCCTTTTGTCACGTCACGCATGCGTCTTGGAGAACTGACGTTTGTGATATATTACCGCAGGCTAAACCGAGGATATTGTTTCATACAATATTACACAACAAGGGAGAGCATCTAAGCTCTCCCTTGTTGTGTAATATTATATGAAACAGATTAACTTGTTTGACTTTGTTGCTCTTCCTCTGCTCCACGTCCTTGTTCTAATTATTTTCCATCTAGTTGAGCCTGTTGCCCTCGCGTCTGCACTAATTCTTGTACTTGGGGTTGATAAGCCTGCTTTTTCACCTCGTCGAAATTTTGTACCATCTGGGGATATTTATCTTTTATTTTTCCTAATTCACTGTCTGAGACTTCTCTTTTGGCTTTATCTATATTCAAAAGAAACCTCTCCTTAAATATGTCACTTTAAACAGTTTTTCCTGAATTGCAGGAATTATGTTTGGGATTTTATAGCGAATTACTCAAACTGATTTTCAAAAAGAGTTTGTATTGATGTTCCGTAGAGGTGTTAGTGCTCGCCAGGGAGACTCCGCATCCTTGGCTAACGCATTGCAGGGGTACGATGATCGTGCCCCTACTGTTATTTTTTGTACCTTTACGATATCTAAATGGCATATTCCGAATATCTCCCCCATAAGGTAAGACGGAATAGACTGGGGGGAGGATAAGAATGAAAGTAATCTGGCTGGTAAGTAAGAAAAGACGTAAGACAGTTATTTCGGGAATCGTGTTGGCACTAATTTTGACGTTATCCCTCGGATGGGAATTCAGTAGACAGGATGAAAAAATTTGGAGTTGGACCTTAGGGAATAGAGTTGTATTGATCGATGCCGGTCATGGGGGAGTGGATCCAGGTGCCGTTGGCAAAGGTAAGGTTTTGGAAAAGGACGTTACTTTGGCCGTGTCCAAACGTTTGCAGGCACTGGTACAACAAAGTGGGGCAAAGACAATTATGGTCCGTGAGGATGACCGCGACTTAGGAACCTCACAGGGACTATTAAGACGAAAACGAGAAGATCTCACACAACGTATCCAGCTAGCTTTAGACACCCAGGCTGAAGTGTATATAAGTATTCATGCTAATAGTTTTCCTGATGCAAAACTGACTGGTGCACAAACGTTTTATCATTCGGATTCACCGGAAGGAAAACTATTGGCCCAATCAATTCAGCGGGAGCTTAATGCTATGACGAATGGTAATCGAGTGATTAAAGGAAATCAAGATATCTATGTTTTGAAAAAGGCTCATCAGGCGGCTGTAACTGTAGAATTAGGTTTCCTTTCAAACCTTGCTGAAGAACAGTTATTGGCGACACCAGAATATCAACAAAAGTTGGCAGTTGCTATTTATCAGGGTCTAAGTGTTTATTTTGCTAAACAGACGTAAGGGCTTTGTGTGACACAGCGCTCGGTACTTACGATGCAGAGCAAACTAACCGTTCAAGCGCCTTGTCCCTGGGAGCGGGGTGGAACACGAGTGTGTGTTTTAGCTAAATGCACAGTCCAACGTCCATGGATGGTCTAGTGTCACCGGAGCCAAGGCCGGAAGGAGGGTAGCTTACATCCCTGGCCAAGGATGCTGTTCGCACT
>DATMYU010000244.1:0-6818 GCA_035560775.1 Desulfosporosinus sp. | reverse complement strand
GTATAAATGATACGCTCTATAATTCTTTTAATAACCTTTTGATACGAATTGAGAATCCTGAAAACGTTGGTATGACTGCATTCTTAAAAGTGCCATTTTCGTATCAAATGGTGTACCTTATGGAACATTAAACTTTATTGTTTTCCCATATTTCCTTTATGGTTTTTGGGTCGTATGCATCCAGCAAATGAATGTACCCATAGACATCTGTATTCCCCCTATCTCTCTCATCCCTTAACCTTTCATAAATTTTATTCGGTCGACCTTCCATAACATCACCCAATACCTCTTCCCATTCGTGTTGGTTTACTACCATGTTACTTCCATCGGTGAAGGTGATAGTAATGGAAAAGTCTTCTCTTTTAAGCGTGGACATTAATACCTCATCTCCTTATCTCTGATGCTACCAGTTCAAATCCCCAGCCTTGGGGATTATCTCAATACCTAAACTCTTTTAACGATTGTGAAAATATGGTAGCGTAGCGCATCGCATCCGTGATCATTTGCCTTCACTGGTTCCTCGACGCCTCGCTCTGATGCTTTGTCGTTCCAGATATAACTTGCAAACTCCACTAATAGATTAGGACACTTATCTTGATTGACCTTAAGCCTTTTAGCTCGGAGTAAGGAGGACACTAGACGTATTCCCTGCACCACTTCATTCCTTGCATTGATTACGTCATCGGCCATCTTAGGCCTAAGACTCCTCTTTCTTAGCGCAACCTTAAACGATGCGGCCGATGGATCGATCACGATAGCCGTGTACCTTTTCACTACTCCGTCTTTATCAAGCATGAACTTCTCGACGTCTTCTACATATTCGCTGTCGTCTTTCTGCCGGTTATGTTTCTTAGAATCGTAGTAGTATTCACTTTCTACGAAGTACTCCTTTAATCCAGTGAGGGGATTTGCTTGCTCGATGATCTCAAGGAGTGCAAAGGGATTCGTTGTTCCATAGTCGATAGAATAGTACCTCGTATAATAGAGGTCGTAGTTTGGACCGTTACCGGACTTATACCGATTACCAGGCCCGAAAGAATCATAGATAATTCCTTCGGCGTTCGTCCGCCTACCAAGTATGTCCCGGATGTACCAGACGGTATTTTTAGTATAGGTCCGAATGATTTCCTTAATCTTGGCAGCGGTAAAGCTGAAATTGTCGTGAAGCGTAAAGTGTTCATAATTTAAACCATAGTTTTTGTACTTAACGTTATTGGCTTGATGCATGTCCAGTATTTCAGTGTAGAACCAATGCTGTGGCGACTTTGGGTTTAAATCAAAAAACATCTTGCGGTCTGTGCTTGATAACGTCCGGTCAAAGGTTTCCTTAACGAATGTCTTCGAGCATTCATTAACCTCAGTGATATAAACACTGCCATAAGTATTACCTTTGATGTACCGCTCGTCACCTTCTTTACCGCCGCCGCTTATGAGGATTACCTTCTCCCCCGTTAATGTGGAAATATATAAAGCGTCTCGTAGCTGGTACTTACCAGCACGACAACGCCCTTCGAACCAATTCCTTACCCCGTAACCATTACTATCGATGATGTTTAACTTTGCAGAAGCTATCGACACTCCGGCTGCTAGATGGAGCTTATCCTTATGCATTTCAAGAGCTTCGCACCAGGCCATGATATTGATTACGTTTTTCCCCGCCCTTTTGCCCCCTTCGGCAACGTTGAGCCAGTTGTCAGGGCAACGTCTGAGGTACTCATTTTGCTTACCACAGAAGGGCGCGTAATTAATCATTGGATTGATCACCTGGCTCATCATCTTCCTCAAAGTCCTCTATATTACGATTCGGGACCGGGTTGTTTAATAACTGGGAGAGCGTCATTATCATTTTGTTGTGCTCATCTATGACCGCATCGCTAACTCCACCAATAGACTTAAGTTTCTCTATTTCGAATTTGCCTTGATCAATCTTCAACTTTTCATCCTCAATTCTTTGTTTATGACGATCATTAAACAAGTTTAAGTGCCTGCCCATCATTTCAAGGGCTTTCATTCGGTCGTTTAATTTCACCTTTAAAGTTCCGCCCGATTCGGTTTCGGTTTCAGTGATCTCTGCCAGGATGGTTCCATCAACATCATCGCTTGGCTTCATTTTTATTCGGTTGCCAGACCATGAAACAACGTTCTTGATATCGGCAAACCCTATCTTAGCTAATTGTTCTAATACTTTATCAGCAGTAATTCCAATGCGATGCTCACGACGAGACATTCCCATTTCAATCGCTTGCCTAACCCTACTTTTTCCTAGCAACTCAGGTCCGATCTTACCAGCGTTTTTTTCGGAATAACCCGCCCGAATGGCTGCCTGAGTCGCATTAAGATCGATTAGGTACTCGGCAACAAAAAGTATTTGCTTTCCTGTCAATTCAGTAGCATTAGTCCCATTATCATTTAATTGAATGAGGTTGCCATCTTTACTTTTTTCCTCTGATAAACGCTTTGGAGTACTCTGTTTCTTCTTTTGGAGTACTCCATTTATTTGTTCATCCCATTTATCTTTAACTTTCCAACCCGAAATGCTTTTCTCTGGAATATCTAATTGCTTAGCGATCTCACGGTTGGCTATTTTTCCTTTGTGTTCCTTGTAAACCTCAAAGGCTTTATCACGTTCCGGGCTTCTTTGTCTTGGCATTACATCTCACCCCACCTTCTCCTCATAATTTTGCGAAGTACATATTTACGTTACTCCCCATTCACTCGTAAATATTTTACTTCCCTTTTTCTTGCGCCTTTTAGATTTATTCTTACTACCTCCCCCCAGTTTAATTGGTCCAGCTGGCAAAACTAGCTTTTCATTAAAGTCTGGTGTCCTGTACTTCCCGTACTCGGCCCAGCGTTCTTCTTCGCTCATCTGATTAAACCTCTCTGCCCAAGTTCCGCGCTCGGAGATTGGTTTAACTGGAGGTATGTCCTGCACATCTACGATAGGGATACCAAGATCGACGGTGAGCTCGCTTTCGGTGAGTTCGGTTTCTGGAATGTAGGTTCCGGCGTCACAGGCTTTGACGTTGGCGCAAAACTCACAATCAACCCACCCATGGGGACATTGCCTTATTCCTTCAGGACATTTCATATCCCTTACCCCCCCCTACGTCTTGCAATCTCCCTTCTCCCTTCTCGTCATAGCTCAGAACCTCCTAATAAACATCGGCCCGGGCATTTCCCCCGATCCCTTCCCTGTTAAGTAGTCGTTAACCAACTTGAAATACCTCGCTAAGTCCTGTGTGTAAGCATCCGCAGCAAATTTCTCGAATTCGGCCTGTATGTCTGAACTTGATCCAATGAACATTACTGCCAACTTCGCTAAGTGTTTGTCTTGATCTATGAAAGATGATTCGTAATTCATGTTTTAGCTAGCTCCTTCTTCCATCGTACATTTTCGCGATAGCACCTATCGCATGAGTAGACATGATCAAGTCCGCATTCTTCGCAATGTATGGAGCGGACTGTTTCTCGTTTTTTTTAAAAAGGCCGTACTCCCTTTTTTGCATTTTAGATAGTGGAGTAGTGGAGTGGAGTGGAGTATTTTTACCTATTTCCCCACGAGAGAAATAAAATAATAGAAAAACCCTGTTTACTACTCCTTTTTACTCCACTATTAGGAGTTACTCCACTATCGATATGGGTTGTGTAATAAACCGATGCCCTTAAAGAAATACCAGCCACCGGTCATTTTCGCAGAGGAAAGCCCCCGCTCTGCCAGCCTTTGAGAGAATTGTCTCTTACTTAGAGGACGCTCTTCATTCTCTTCGCACCATGTCACATATGCCGCAAAAAGATTTTTCGCCGACACTTTAGCATTTTCATGAATCGAGCAGTTCTCACCTAAAAAAAGCCCAATCGCATCAGACTCAGCTCTATATTCATTCGTTGCTTGACTCACAGCTTGGGGCGTTTTAAGGCCCTCAGACAGCCATAACTTACAACCCTCAATAGCCCATGTCAAAATACCAGGCATTTCCTCGATCAACCTCGTCGTAAGTCCAGGATCGCGTTCCTCCGGGGGGATCGTCACTATAAAAGGCACTAAACGAATGCGTCGCCAGATCGCGTGATCAGTACCTCTAATTTGTGGACGGTGGTTTGTTGCGAGCCAGATTTTAAACTCGGGGATAAATTCAAAAAATTCCTGATGTAGAAATCTTGCAGTAATCCTATCGCCACCCGTTAACTGTTTCACAAGCGACTCTGCCAGCCGTTGGCCTTCTTCCGCTTCGACTGCCGCAACAAATCGTGCTCCTTTTAATCGTGCAAGGTCATTCGGTACAGAATCACCTTTCTTTACCATCAAAGTACTTACCGGGGTTTGCTCCGCATAGGCTCCCACCAGACTGGCGATGGTTGACAAGAAAACAGACTTGCCATTCGCACCATTGCCATGAAGAATTAGTAAACATTGCTCTGAAGTACTGCCAGTTAACGAATAACCTACTCCCTTTTGTAGGAATTGAATAAGCTCCACGTTTCCATCCATGATCCGTTCTAGAAATGTTAGCCATATGGGACAGCTTGCGCTCGGATTATACGTAACTGGTAGAATCTTTGTAATTAAATCCTCTCTCTTATGTGGTCCGATTTTGCCCGTCTTCAAATCGATAGTTCCGTTCTGAACGTTCAGCTTCCATGGATCTTTATCTAAATGATCCGGTAGTATTGTTATTGTTTCCAGGCTTTTCGCCAATTCGATCATTGCTAAAATTTTTGAACGTGACTCGCAACTACGCGCGTATTTGGCTATTTCCTTTCGTGTCGTGCCATCCTCAATTTTACTAGTTTCGGCATAAAGCTGGCGTGCTACATCTTTGGCCAAACGTATGATTGTTCCAGACTCGTCTGTTTCCCAGTATTTATTATTCCAGCAAAGCCACTTACCACGCCGAGCATCCCAATGTAAGTCCTGACCATAGCGATAGATTAATCGTTCCGCATTGCCGAAATCGGTGAAGTTAAAATAAGTTGGCGTCTTTTTTTTTTGTTTAATATGATTACTGGGCATAACCTTCATAGGACATGTATCTTCCACTTCTCCTGGTGCGTGTCGAGTTGTGTGAGATAGAACGCGTTTCGCAATAATCAGCCCTTCAGCCTCACTCTGCTGGGCGGCGAACGCTTGGGCCTCGGCCAATGTCTTAATCAAATCCATCTATTGGGATCACCACCATTTAAAACGTTTAATATTTTGCCGCGCTGGCCGGTTTCGAGCGTATCGATAAGACATGTCAGAGTCGCTAAGATTTCGATAACATCACCTCCAACATTGTCCGACATAGACACGCGCGAAATTGCATCGCGCATTGTATAACTCATTCGAAAAAGAACATTCACCCCGTCCCGCCAAGCGATTACAAGTTTGCGCCTTTCTTGCCGTTGCCTGATCTCTGCTCGTTGTTTATGGTCCAACGGCTTGTCCAGCTCATAGGCAAGGCAAAAATCCTGCGTGATCATTTTGGCGGCTTCAATGCTGGATAAGTTATAAAGTTGGGAAACAAAATCCACACCATCCCCCCATGCCCCGCAACCAAAACACCTCCAACGTTGCCCTTTGATAGCTAGGCTCGGAGTTTTTTCAGTATGAAATGGACAAAGAAGCCACGTTTTACCATATTTTGTAATCAGGGGGTTCGGGGAATAGTGCCGGATAACATCTTCAAGAGGAATTTCACGGACGATCTCGAAAATATCTTGGCTCCATGGTAAAATTGATTCATGAAGTGATTTTATTTAGATCACCTAATCTCCAACCCGGCCGGTCCGCTGGGTTTTCTTTTTGCCCAAAATTAAAGACCGTGCTCGGTCTATCGTTTCTCCATTGAATGAAGATCATTTATTAACTTTCTTTATCACACCGTTCCCAGCAGATTCAGGCTTCGTTTGAACGCTTTGCGCTTCCCGGTTTGACATCCATAGGTCTAGCGTTTCCTTGCGGAATAGTTTTCTGCCCCCAGCTGCAATAAAGGGCAGTTCGTGCTTCTTTGTTAACTCTAATAAAAGCCAGTAGCTTATTCCTACATACACAGCTGCTTCTTTGGCCTTCATTGTGACCGCCTCACTCATCGTCTCACACCTTCCATTGCCAATAACCGCTTCATTTTGTTACATTTTTCACAGGTCTCGGGCATCATAAGGTATAATCTGGGCAGTAATCAAACTCATTCGGCACCTTCCTTCAAGCGCCCAGCGCCGCCCCCGCTGGGTTTTCTTTTTGCCCAAAATTAAAGCCACCTCAAACTGAGGCGGCTTTTTGTGTTTCTTGATCGCTAAACCAACGTAGAAACGATTGCTTATTAATCAAAAATCTATTACCTAATCTGATACTTGGGAAATCCAATCGTTTCACTAGATTGTAGCCCGTCTCTTGCTGTACGCCAAGAAACCTTGCCAGGTCGCGCGGCCCAAAAACGTCAGGCAGTTCATTTATACTCAAACGATTTTTCGCTGTTTTCATTAAATACATCCTCCTTTTGATTCACAAAGGATTTTAGTCCCATAAATTATCGTTTTACCCTTCTGTCTTAGGATTTCTTTTAGTTCAGCTATCTCAGATCGTGCTTGCAGGATATCCGCATTTAAGGATTTTAAATAACTTAATGTGCCTCCTGAAGGATTCAGTTTGTAATACCTAGTGTGACCATTACCCGAAATGAATGATCCTAAGCCTAGTTCTACTGATTCCTTCTCCTGCAATAAGTACGCAAGTCTTCCTTCGAATTTCCCAAGAGTTGCTTCGGCATGTCGTCGCCTCTCGCGGTTCTTGTGACTGCTCATGATCTTCTCCTCCATTCATGACACCTCTATGAATG
>DATMYU010000243.1:0-5003 GCA_035560775.1 Desulfosporosinus sp. | reverse complement strand
TTTATTTAATAGACTTCTTAAATTGTTTAGATTTCCTCTCCAGAAGGCATCTTGTCCGGGTACGATTCCCCATAAATTGACCTTGTTATTAATTTTTTCAGCCTTTTTCACAATATAATTACGGATGATTGTTTGTAAGACCAAGTCATAGCCCTTATACCCATCGCCTTTAAATCCTCCTGTTTCAGCACCTATGATTTCAACATCTTTTGCTTGAAATTCTCTGATTACAGAATGAATATCATCCCCTATAATATCCGCCATGCATCCCGTCAGGACGATATACAAGTCTCCCTCGACCAACTTTACTGTATTTTCGATCTGCTCGGTCAGTCTTTCGGTTCCGCCAAAAATAATATCTTTTTCTTTAACATTGGAGCTGGGAACTGCCAAACCTCCGCAATATCCTGCACCTAGATATCCCGTACTTCCTATCTGATTCCAATATATGCTTCCTCCACACCCCATAGCTGTATGGAGTACTGGTACTACACCCGGTATCGCTCCTGCAGTTAACATTGCCCCTCCGAGTGCGCAAAAAGATCTTGGACGTTCAATAAATCTATTTTTCATTAAACGTCACCCCCTTGCACGATGTACTTATACGGCTGTTCTGTGTACCAATTTTTAAAATAAGGCTGTCTAACGTTTTTCCTCAGATTATGGTTGAAGGCAGGGTTCTTCAATACTCTGTTTATACTTCTAGCAAAATCAAACGCTCCAACATAGCCAACATAAGTATTTGGGCCTCCGTAAATGGGTAGCACTGGTATTCCTGATTTTGCCGCCCATATATTATCCGAGTTGTGTCCTAAATATATATCAGGTTTATTTCTCTCAATTATGTTAACAGTCTCAAAGGGCTGAACAGTTCCAACATTAACTTGAAGCTTTGAATCTTTTTCAATCAACTTATCCAGTGCTGGTTCACCAAATTCATCATAGTGATAGGGTCGTACTGCAATAATCTCTATTCCAAGCTCCTGTAGCCACCCCGCAGTAGCCAGAGTACGCACTTCTCCTGCGCTTAACATGGCTTTCTTACCTTTTAAATTCCCACGTATTGTCTCCAGAGATAGTTCCAGCTCTGCAGTTTCGCGTTCGATGATTCTTTCAGCAACCTCTTCCAAGTGAAAGAATTTAGCAACATCCCTAAGCCAGGAATTAGTATTCTCGATTCCTATGGGCATGTACCTAAGTAAATAAGGAACGCCAAATTCCTCGTGTAGATATTTTAAAAAATAATCATCATGAGTAGGGCAAGTGCTAATGGATAAAGCTGCCTGGGTTGCATAGTTCATATCCTCAGGATGCGTAAAGCATGGGAAGATCTTAACTTCCAATCCCAGGGCATTTAATAATCGAGTAAGCTCTTCTTCATCTCCCGGGGTTCCTGAAGACACATTCATGAGATTCACTTGCTTGCTGCGACGAATTTTTTCAGTTGCTTCTGCCAATTCGTTGTGAAGAGTTGTAAATTCTTTTTTCTTAGTCTCTAATAGATTTCGTGAAATAGCATGATAGACTGCGTCATAAGCAGTTGCCATGATCTTTGTCTTAAATCCCTCACAATGAACAGCAAGGATGACTCCCTTTACCTGAGGTTGAAACTTAGCAGCCACTCCATCTATGTCATCTCCAATAATTCCTGGGACGCAACTGGATACTACAATAATCGAAGCCGGGCGATAACGCCTATCCGCCTCAATAATAGCCTCCTCAAGTTTTCCTTCTCCGCCGTTCACAACATCACTTTCATTGAGATTTGTCGATAGCCATAGCGTTCCTCTCGGATTTGTATTACCACCAAGTATTTGTCTGCCACGAATACTAGCACTTTGCGAGTGCCCTGCGCCACCACAACCCAGTGAGCCATGGACAATTACTACAGAATCGGGAATAGTGTTTAGCATGGAAAGTCCAGGCAATAATTGGCAGATTGTTCCCTGGCAAAAGCCTCGATCATTGTTTTTAAGGCAGCCTCCATTGAAATTTTTTTTCAAATCACAGGCACATCCTCCAAAATCAATGCATGAGCCCAGTCGGTCTTCTCTGATTGGTGCAACTTTTTCATCAACATAGCTCAAAACAATTGCCTCCTTTAGCAAAGGTCGGTTTATATAATTTCGAAGTATCTATCCCACTCCCAGTCGGTTACTGCCGAATTATAGAGTTCAACTTCATGTCTCCCCAAAGTAAGAAATAGTTTCACAAACCTTTCTCCAAAGTGTTCTTTTGCCACTTCACTCGCTTCAAAATAATTTAGAGCAATATCTAACGTTTTAGGAAAAAGAACAGCATCTTTTTCAAGCTTTTTAGGCGGAATAAGTTTGTTTTCAATTCCATTTAGTCCAGAAGCAAGGCTGGCAGCAATAATCAAATAGGGGTTGGCAGCAGCTGACCCGTTTCTTTGCTCAAACCGACTGCCCTTTCCAATTCCTAATAACGAGCGCGTTGCCACTGTTCTATTATCATGGGCCCAGGTTACACTGGTCGGAACGAAGGAATTTGGCTGGAAACGCTTATAATCATTAATGGTAGGTGAACCAAGCACCATAAAATCCCTGGCATGCTTTAGTAGTCCTGCCAGATAATTTTCGGTTATTGCTTTATCTGTAGCGAAATAATTGTTCTTCAATTCGAGATCCCATAGGCTTTGATGAATATGCGAGCCACTTCCTGATTCCTGAGCCCAAGGTTTTGCCATGAAGGTCGCATACAAGCCATGCTTACGGGCAATCTCCTTGATTGAATTCTTGATCAGGACAGTTTTATCAGCAATTTCCAAGGCATCGCCATGCTCCGCTATCACTTCAATCTGGCCGGGTCCATATTCGATATGGAAGGCTTCAAGCTCAATCCCCAAGCCTTCCAGAGAATTGCGCATCTCCTGAATTACATACTCCAGCTCGGCTCCTCTATATAATGAATAGCATTGTACGCCCTTAAAGACAGGTTTCTTATCAGCATCTAAAAGGTAAAACTCGAGTTCTGAACCGACTAGGGGCCTAAATCCTAAGTCATTATACCTTTTTAATACTTTTTTCAGCACCTCTCTCGGGTTCTCCTCAATGGGCTGACCCTGTTCGTCAACAAGATCAGCAAATATAAAGGCACTTCCCTCTCTCCAGGGAATTTTTTTCAGTGTGGAAAGGATGGGTTTAGCGAACATGTCGGGAAACCCGTTATCAAAATTTGCGATTTCAATGTCATCATAAACCCCACATTGGACATCCCAGGCAAAGGGTGCCTTGGCAAGTCCAGTTCCGCTCTCCGCAATTTTTAGGAAATGTCTTGCGGGAAGCCTTTTACCTCTTAAAACGCCATTAATATCTGCAAATCCTAATTCAACAGTATCTATCTTATTTTCTTCAATGAATTTCTTAATCTCAGTTATGCTCATCTTTATCACCTCTCGAAATTATTGCTGAACTTTCGATCGCAACCGAAAGTTCAGTTATTAATCATTAAATACCTTCTCCATCACCATTTGCCCTAATATCTCGGTAGTGTTGATGGACGGTTTCAAGGCTATCGCTAATTTCAGTGGAAACACCTGGAGATTGAAATTTTCTGATTAACAGCCATAAACCGCCAACCACCAGCCAACCAATAAAGATATAAATGAACCAGCTATAAGGAGCAGCTTGAGAATTGGCATAAATGCTTCCCACAATCGGAATAAGCAGTATTAGTACGGTTGCTACCGAAAGGATGATATGCTTGATTTCCAGCTCTTTTTCACGATATAAATAGACAGGGGCGGCAATTGAGATGAGGGCATAGAGTAAAATAAAGCCATAGGTGGCAATTGTACCAACCCAACCATAAATATCAAATATAGCGTTTCCATAGCCGATTAAGATTACTGGGACAACAGTTGCAATAATGACAACGATTGTTATCGCAATGTGAGGAGTTTTATTACTTTCGTGCACATCTCCTATAGAAGAATAGAAAATCTTATGCTGGCCCATCGAAAACAGAATTCTTGCACCTGCATTCGCGCAAGCTAAGAAGCATGCCCAGAAGCTGATAAGTGCTCCTATCGAAATAAGCGGTCCGAAGAAACCTATTCCATATTTTGTAGCAATATCTGTAAGTGGAGCTGCTGCTTTATCAAGCGTCGTGCTGTTTCCGATAAATCCCAAAACCTCTGAATAGGAAAGAATAACAAAAAATACCCCGACAAATAAAGTACTTCTAATAATAGCCTTAGGTATTGAACGCAGAGGTTTTTTAGCTTCATCACCTAGCGAGGATGCGCTTTCAAAGCCTACAAAACTAAAAAATGCTAAAACTAGCCCAGTTCCAATACTTGTCATTGAAACGTCCTTTAAATTCAATTGTCCTAAATCCAACGAAAAACCATTTTTTACTATTACAACAATAGCCAGGATACCGATCAGTGCCAACGATATTCCTTCTAGGACAAGCATAATTTTAGTTGAAAGCTTAATATCTTTAAACGCTAAAAGCCAAGCTACTACTGCACCGACAATTGCCGTCAGAACGGATGGTATACTTATCCCTGCATATTCAAATAACACATTTGCATAATTCACATAACCACAAAGGACTGCACTTGCCGTAAGAATATACGCCAGAACAAGTGCCCAGCCTGCTACTACACCTACATCTGAGCCAAGTCCCTTGGCAACGTAAGCATATAAGGAGCCCGCTGAAGCAGATCTTCTGGTAAATTGATTTAGATTTGCACCCACTAAGGCAATGGCTATTGTCGCAAACAGATAGGCCAGCCATGTGCCGTTGCCAGCTGTTGCGAAAACCAATGGAATGACCAAGGCAGGAGTAGCACTTGGAGCTATGTTTGCCACAGATTGTCCGAGTACTTCAAGGGGTGTCAAATATTCCCTTCTTAATCCAGATTTACTGAATTTTTGATTTTCTGTTTTTTTGCTCATTTTCTGACCTCCCAAAAATACTATTTTTCACAAATTCAGAAGCTATTCTTTATAATTTACTCCAACATCGTTTCATAT
>DATMYU010000242.1:0-2338 GCA_035560775.1 Desulfosporosinus sp. | reverse complement strand
ATTAAATTATTGCGCGGTGCAAGTTGCGTTTAACTTTGGCAAAGATTAGAATTAAAATATATAAGGGAGGTAGGGATATGTCCAAACTTCGTAACATTCAAGATTCTGCTCGCCATACGGTTGCGGCTATCTCCGCCGCATTAGGGGTTGAAGTGGCAATAATGGATGCGGATTCTGCCTTGATAGCTTCTAGTAAGGGATATGTCGAAGCAAAAGTTAAGAATTCGGAAGAAATCTATGAACCGCATAAACCTTTCATCAATGCTGTAATGACAGAAAAAACGATAGTTTGCAAAAGTCCGGGTCATTTTGTTTATTGTCAGGGTTGCCGGTTGGAGGGGCAGTGCCCGGAAACGGCCGAAGTTTTATGTGCCATTGAAATGGATAGCACCGTAATCGGCGTCATTAGTATGGTGGCTTTTGATGAAGAGCAGCGCTATCGTCTGATCGGTAAAATTGATCCATTACTTGAATTCATTCACGAGATGGCACAAATGTTGGTAAGTAGGATTAGGGAAAAAGAACATACAGAGTGGGTTAAACAGATTAACAGTTTGATAGAAACGACCCTGGATTCTATTAATGACGGTATTATCACTTTTGATAATGCCGGACAAATTACTCATGCAAACAAGGTAGCCTCTCAGCTGCTAAAAGTGTCTAACGATAAATTGTTAAGGTGTTTTATTGACCAGATTGTGACTGGAAAAAATATTGTTGATTTTATTCAGGCGGGAAATAGTATTAAACATCAGGAGCATCTTTTTGCCGGTAAAATGCCTGTTCATTGCTTAATTTCCATAAAGCCGATTTATAGCGAACTGGTAATTGTCGGCGGCGTACTTAGCCTTACTGATATTCGTGATATTCGAACGGTGGTCAATGAGATCGTCGGAATGAACGGTAATACTTCTTTTGACTCCTTTATCGGTGAGAGTGATGAAATTATTCAGATCAAACAAGAAGCCATGAAAATATCGCAAAGCGATTCCACAATTTTAATTCAAGGAGAAAGCGGGACTGGCAAGGAAATTCTGGCTCGTGCCATACATTCCGCTAGTTCCCGAGGTAAAAACGCGTTTATTGCTATCAATTGTGCTGCCATTCCGGAAATGCTGCTGGAGAGTGAACTTTTTGGCTATGAACAGGGCGCTTTCACCGGTGCTAAAAAAGGGGGAAAGCAGGGGAAATTCGAGTTGGCTGACGGCGGGACACTCTTTCTTGATGAAGTCGGAGATATGCCGCTTCACCTTCAGGTTAAATTGCTGAGAGTTTTGCAGGAACGAAACTTTGATAGAGTTGGCGGAGAAAGAACCATTCCATTGAATATCAGAATAATCGCGGCAACCAATCAGGAACTGGAAGAAAAAGTCCGACTGAAAGAGTTTCGCCTGGATTTATACTATCGCCTTAATGTTATTCCCATTGTAATACCGCCATTACGCGAGAGGCATAAGGATATTATCATGCTCAGCAAATATTTTTTGATGAAATACAAACTTAAGCTGAAGAAAGAAGTGGTTGACATTACTGCTGCCTCGCTGGAGATACTTGGCAACTATTCCTGGCCGGGTAATGTGCGGGAGCTTGAGAATGCAATCGAATACGCCGTAAATATCGAGAGCAGCAATTATATCAGAGAGACCAGTTTGCCGAAACGAATTCGCGAACAGTTACCGCTGAAAATCACTCTCAAGGATAAAGTGCGGCAGTATGAAAATAACCAGATAAAAGATGCGCTGAACCGCTATGGCTGGAGCGCCCGAGGTAAGGAAGCAGCATCAAGGGAATTAGGGATTAGTCTTCCTTCCTTATATCGTAAATTGATGGAACTTGAAAGTGACTCTCACGATATAAAAATTGAAGGACCGATCTTCATACCGACGATAAAAGGGAAAAGATAAGGCGTAAGAAATCTTAACAGTGATTTTTGCGAGATCTTACCACTCGTAATTGCACGATGGATGGGAAAATCCGACCTTGCAGTTGACTGTATTTTCAATAAATTTAACTGTAAATTAAAATACGCTTAAAGGCAACGGATTCATGCCGCTTTGGGCCTTAAGCGTAGCGCAAGGAAGGGTTAGTAAAGATGGAAATTGAAGTGGATAATATCGTTCACAATCTATGCGAACTAACAAAATTAACCACTGTGGAGGGGCCTGAAATATAGGATGAGGCGATACTCCTTGGACAGCAAGGTGAAGAAACTATCTCCGCGGATAACCTGGCTAATCAGACGGATACGATTTCACATGAAATATTAACAGGTATTAGCTTTCGCGTTTCTCGGGTGTTTAAATATAAAGGAAAACTTCTAAGTGAGGATTGTCTGGAT
>DATMYU010000241.1:0-2552 GCA_035560775.1 Desulfosporosinus sp. | reverse complement strand
CAATAGTAATTCTACAAGAAAATAAAATATCCTCTATTTCTCCGTCATTTACAAAAACTAAATCACGTGTGGGGCACGATGTATCGTGCCCTCTTGGTCGAACAAGTAAGATAACTAAAAGGTACGCCGGAAATGGGCACTGTGCAACATGCCCCTACTACAAAGACTGACGTGCAAGTCGTTTTTTTCTGTTTCTGTCTTTAAAATTAGGGTTTAGAATCCGCTTTCAGAGCAACCGGCGGTACCTCTTTCGCTACAGGATGGTAAGGAATACTCGTAACCAGAATACTTTTGCGGAAAAGCAACATCAGTTTCATCAATTGCCCCGTCTGATTATGAAGGATGTTATGCCATAATTTTTCTGGGACATATTCTCCAATCGCTACGGTTATCGTATCGTAATTCCCCTTCTTCTCAACCTTATCAATATATTTCAATAAATCTTGAACGGTGGCACGATAGGGAGACTCGACTATTTCCAAAGGAATTTCTATATGATATTCCGCCCAATGTTTCAGCAACTTTGCTGTTCGTTTTGGGTCTGATGCTACATGAACAGCCGTGACTTGCGGGGTCAAAGCATACGCATATTTTAGGGTATCCAAAATGATTAAGTTTAAGTCGTACACCGGGACGATAACCTTATTCTTATATTCTGCCAGTTCAGTGTGCGCCCTCCGCCGCCTTAATTTAATCACATGCTTATGAAACGCTTCTGCAGCTTCCGAAGTGACCTCTAAGTTTTGAATTTCTCCCGAATATATACTGCGTATACCACGGAACATTAAAACCAAAAACGGCATGATCACCAGAATAATCCAGGCCCCTTGCGTAAACTTTGTTATAATAAAGATGAGAAAAACCAGGAACGAAACGACGCCTCCAAAGCTAAATATAACAAAATCAGATTTCCACTTTTCTCCTCTTTCTTGCCAAGTATGTTTGGCAAGCCCTGTGCCTGTTAGTGTAAACGAAATAAACACGCCAATTGCGTAGAGTGGAAGCATTTTATGGGTATCTCCGTGGAACACAATAATCAGCAAACTAGAAATGATGAACAACGTCCAAATTCCTACGCCATAAACCAAGCGATCCCCTAAGTTTTTAAAATACCTTGGCGTATATCCATCTCGAGCCATTAAGCTTAATAAAATAGGTAACCCAGCATACGATGTATTTGAGGCAATGATAAGAATACCCGCGGTTGTTCCCATCAGAACAAAATAGAAAATGTTTTTCCCAAAGATAATTAAACCTAACTGATTTAGGACGGTATTCCCTTCCGCTGGGACAATGTGATACGAACCTGCTAAATACGTCAACCCTATTAACCCTAAAGAAACAACAATGCCCAGAATTAACAAGGTGCGAATCGCCCGCTTCTGAGCGCAGTTTTTGAACGCCGTGACCCCATTGCTCACCGCTTCAAACCCCGTCAAAGCCGTAGTTCCGCCTGCAAATGCCCGCGCTAAGATAAACCAGGTCATCCCACTTGCTGAGGACACTGCAATATGCCCTGTTGCTACTGACGTTGGTGTTACGCCATGAAGCAAAATTTCAACCAGACCGGTTCCGATCAAGATCGCTAAGGTCGCAATATATAGATAAACAGGGAAAGCAAATAATCTGGCTGATTCTTTTAAACCACGCAAATTTATCCAAGCCATAAACATCATGACCAAACAGTCTGCGATAACCTTGTGTTCTGTTGGGCCTAACCACGGAAAAATCCCGGTTAAGTTCTCTATTGCGGAGCTAACACTGACGGCAACCGTTAAAACATAGTCCAGCGTCAAACTTGCCCCCGCAATAAGACCATAGTTTTCGCCGAGATAAGCTTTAGCAATGGTATATGACCCACCACCTTCGGGATATTTCTGGATCGCTTTGCGGTAAACGAGGAAAATACTAATCACTAGTAGTACGACCGCAAAGGAAATTTTCAAAATATACGCATAGCCCACCGATCCAGCTAAAAGAAGGACAAACAAGATCTCGTCCGGTGCATATCCCTCAGCAGAAATAATGCTTGAACCAAAAACTGGGATTCCTCCAATCACACCAACTTTTGACTCCTCGGCATTTTGTGTCGCCAGTGGATGACCAAAAATAATGGTACGCAGTCTAAGCCACAATAATTTTTTGTTATCAGCCATCAGCCATTGGCGCCTTCTTTCTCCGAATCTGTGTTTAAATGCTAATGTTCAAGCCGCTTTTTATACTAAGAAACACAGTGAATTCTACTCCAATTTTCAGTCAATGTCTATAGGATTTTTCACTGTCACGCCTCATTAAGATTTGCCTCATTAATTCGCAATAAATAGCACTATATCAATAAATTTAGAGATGGCCGCGGGGAGGCAAGCATTAATAAGACTTTGCAAACTGAGCATACTAGTCAAAAACCAACTGTGAGGTCAAATTATGCAAATCACCTTGAATAACCCTGAATGGTTACTGATATTGATTTTTTCACTCGCCCTATTATTGCTCATCTTTTTAGTATCCATACTTTTCGTCAAACTCATCTTGCGTAAAGTCATAGCGAAAAT
>DATMYU010000240.1:0-5769 GCA_035560775.1 Desulfosporosinus sp. | reverse complement strand
CACTTTACCTTATATATAAAGAGTCCTCTCTCGTCTTTTGCGGGGGAGGGTTTCTTTATTCAGGAAGTGATTCAGGCTTCACTCGACCACACCCAACGCTGCTGTTCCATAATTTTAAGAGCTTCCGGATCCCAGCCAACTGGTTGACCGTTCAATAACGTCATGATTGTTCCAACGCTTAGACGACCATAGGTGAAGGCTTGGGCTCGAACACTCGCCAAGTGTGCCAAATGATGGAACAACTTTTGCTCTCCGAGAAGCAAGAGCTCCGAGGCGGCACCCTCGGTCGTTGGAAACTCGGCCAGAAGTTTTAATGTGTCTAGCTTAACCCCAGCTAGTGCAGCATGCGCCATTAAGATTTCCATTCGGGCATCTGCGACACGATTATGGGTGTGGAAAATTCCGCCCGATATCTTAATTAACTTTCCGACATGTCCTAGTAAAATAACTTGTTCTATCCCTCTATAGGCTGCTTCTTCTAAAAGAAAGCCGACAAAGTTACTCATCTGGATTACCGCTTCTGCTGGGATCATAAAACGCTCCGTCGCAACTCTATATCCATAGTGCCCTGGAGTGAGCACGATGGTTTTATGTCCGTAGGCGACCGCCTGATCCAACTCTGGAAGAATGGAAGTTTTAAACGCTTCCTCAGACATTGGTCGGACAATTCCACTAGTCCCCAGGATAGAAATTCCTCCGATAATCCCCAACCTCGGATTAAGGGTACGCAAGGCAGCAGCTTCTCCGACAGGGACCTCGATAATGATTTCAAGTTCTTCTTGAGGGAAGACCTCCCGAACCGCTTCATAAATCATCTTCCTGGGTACCGGGTTAATGGCACTGTCCCCCACACTCATAGCTAAGCCTTTTTTCGTGACGGTTCCAACTCCCTGACCGCCCCGAATGTGAACATCCCCTTGGGGTGAGAGCAGACGGGCAACCGCTTGGATCTCAAGTCCATTCGTTATATCCACATCATCTCCGCCGTCTTTGAGTACGCTCGCCTGAGCTAACGAATCGTCTAATTTGCCCCCATGGATAGGTATCACTAGACGTGCGGAATTCGGCAGTGGTATCTCTACTCGCTCAGGCAAGCCTTCTCCTCGGAGGAGTAGACAAGCCACCTTAGCAGCACCGGCTGCACAACTACCTGTCGTATATCCTTCGCGCCATGTATGTCGATCTTTATCTCGTGCCATAGTTTCTCTCCTATATCTATCAAATTTTATATTATTATAGAGACCTGTCGGTATTAGAAAAAGAATACCTTAGGTGGTCGTTTGTCCAACCAATACCATCATAGCAAAGTAAAGCAGAACTTATAAGACCCCTAAATGCCATCTGAAGCGAACAAAGACTGCTAATGTCATGACCAAAACAATGAGAACAATCGTCCAGTAATCTCTTGGGGCAAACGCGATTTCGCGCATAGATGTCCATGTACGACTCAAACCGTACCCCCTATTAAGCATGGCCATCGATAATGAATTAGCGATTAGAATGGAATTAATGAACATAGGAATCATAATTGGAAGGTAAGATCGAATGGAACTGATAATCCCCTTGTCATTAAAATTTGCTCCACGCGCTTTTTGGGCCTCTATGATAAGTCGACGTTTTTTATCTAGAGTCGGAATGAAGCGTATCGCCGTTGTCAGCATCATGGATATCTCAACCGGAACCTTCATTTTATGAAAGAATTGGGTGAAATCATCCATAGAGGTGGTCAAAGTCAACACTGAAGAAGCGATCATCATACTAAAAAGACGCAAGATAAACGTAGTGCCCATCAGAAATCCTCCCACGGTTGCCCCCAATCTTTCTCCTGGCAAGGCGTAAAAAAGGATCGTCTGGCTAGAAATTCTATCAAAGCGCTCCGGTGCAAACGTAAATCCTGTTATTAGAATAATCGATACGATGATAGGAATCAAGGGAACTAACATTCCTATCATCTTTCGCTGGGGAATGTCTATCCAATAAGCTAATAGTCCTGTCAAAACGAGGATCAACAGTTGATATCTTGGATCTTGGAATAAAAAAGAAAGCATAATAAACCCTAAAAATCCGAGCATTTTGGTCCGTACGTCAAGACGATGGATCAATGTATCTCCTGGTAAGTACTCTATAAGCATACTCTCTTCGCCCCACTTTCGAACAGCGCAGTAAACTCACTTGCTTCGATGAAGGTTTCATTCGCTAAAATATCCTTCAATTGAGCAGAAAGTCTACATAGTTGGGGTGGAATAAGAGCAGAGTCGAGCAGAATTTGGTCGCTGGAAAAAACATCTTGAGGGGTACCATCTAACAAAACCCCACCGTCTTTCAAGACAATGACCCTCTTAGCATATTGGGCAACCAAGTCCATATCATGACTGATCATAATAATTGTGGTCCCTGCAGCGTGCAGCTTACGAATCAAGGCCATCATGGTCTGAACTCCTGCCCAGTCAGAGCCCGTGGTCGGCTCGTCAATAATAAGCAGTTTCGGCTTTAAGACAAGAATTGAGGCCACAGCAATCATTTGCCGTTCTCCTTTACCCAAACTAAACGGGTGTACACTACGAAGCCTTTCTAGCCCCGTATAGTGAAGGACCTCTTCGACTCGTTCTTTGATTTCATTGCCTTTATAGCCCGCATTTTTAAGCCCGAATTCCAATTCTTTCTCGACCGTTGCAGCGAAAATTTGATGATCGGGATTCTGAAAGACGTAGCCAATGGTTTTTGACAACTCAGACGTATCATACTGTGAGGTATTCAGGCCCGCGACGATAACCTCTCCACTCGTTGGTTTCAAAAGTCCATTAAAATGTTTAGCTAAGGTTGTTTTCCCAGCGCCGTTTTGCCCGATCAAAGCTACGAACTGCCCCGCTTCAATCGTCAGATTAATCCCCCGCAAAGCGGGCTGGCCTGAGCTGTACTGATATGTTAGATCGCTGACTTGAACTGCGGTCAATTTCTCAGGACTGTGCGTTTCCTGCTCCAGCAAGCGATCTTTACTCTGTCCTCGCGCATGCCTATGTCCGTATTTAGGTAACAACGCTCTAATCAAGGCTTCCGCAGACAGGCTATCTAAAGGGATCTCGTCAAAGGAAATCCAACCCTTTGCGTAGAAATCCCATCCGATCTGACTGACTGGTAACGGCTTTATCCCCCACTGAAGCAAGAGAGGAATATTGCGAAAGAGTTCAGCGGGAACCCCTCTCCAGGCAACTTCCCCTTGGTTAAGTACAATGACTTCATCGGCCTTATAAATCAGTTCTTCACTAGAGTGTTCAACCAACAAAATCGTCAAATCTTTTTTCCGTCGCAGATCATCTAACGTTTCATAGATTTCTGATCGTCCTATTGGATCGAGTTCTGAAGTTGGTTCGTCCAGCACCAAGATTTCAGGTTCCATCACAAGGACACCCGCAATCGCTAAGCGTTGTTTTTCCCCACCTGAGAGTTCCTCAGTTAAGCGTTGATTGTACCCTTTAAGACGAACTTTTTCCAGGGTTTGATTGACCTTCCACTTAATCTCCTCTAATGGAATCAGAAAATTCCGTGGACCAAACGCGGTATCTTCTTCTACGGTCCGGCCAATAATTTGAGTTTCAGGGTCCTGTAGCACCAGCCCAAGAACCCTTGATAACGACTGCACTGCGGTCTTTCTCACATCGTGACCAGCTACACTAATCTGTCCCGTTAGTTCTCCTTCCAAAAGTTGAGGAATTAGACCATTAAGGCATAAACTCAAGGTCGTTTTCCCCGCTCCCGTAGCACCCATTAGCACAATGAACCTTCCCTTTTTAATAGTTAAGCTCACGTTTTTTACACAAGGTTCTACAGCGCTTGGATAACGATAGGAGACATTACTTAATTCGATGGCAATTTCATCAAGTTCCACGGATTCCACCTCATTATCTATATAAGCCGACTTCCCTTGATTGCTTTATAGGCAACCGCAGAAATAATGACGTTGATAACTGCTCCGACAACCAGAAAAGGCATTAATCCCAGAGCTCCGCCCATACCTACTATAGGAAACATGGCGAAGGCCGACACGACTCCATTAAGGATAATTGCAACGATAACTGCGGGAATCAGGCCAAGCTTCCCATTCACCCAGCGGTAGGTCAAAGCCCATAAAGCCATTTGGAACGCAATATACAGATGGATTGGAATCGTCATTGGAAATCCCACAACTGCTGATGTCACCAAGTGACCAAAAGCAATAACGACCGCTCCCGTTACCCCTCCAAAGGCCAAGGCACAGAAAAAGCCTGGTGCCGAATCCATGCCAATGGTCCCGACGGGACTAGGTATTTTTATTAGAGCTCCCACCGCACTTAAGGCAATAAAAATTGCCATAATCGACAGTCTTTTGACATTCCAGGCCGATATTTTTAAGTCCTCTTTTTCTAAGTTTAAATTGCTCATGGTTTTTCCTCCTCGTGTTTTAATAAATTGTTCCAATTCTAGTTAACGGTAATTGATCAAAAACAGGTGTTGTAAAATCTACGGATAGCGGAGATAATGACGAAAATATAAGACACGTCGATGGTCCAGCTGATTTATCCAAATCAAGCAAGCAAGTGGACTCGACGCTTAAGCGACTATTTACCGTTTTGGCAAGTTGCTGTGCTTCTTCGCGAATCCCTTTTGAGCCAACGGGGATAATGTCATGGATACCGCCGTTAGCTAAGAGGAGCCTAATATGCTTAATTTGGACAATTTCTAAATCTTCAGGATTGCGGACCTCGGGGCCAACTTTAGGGAGCCCTAAGCAATAGATGTCATCCCCAGGCAGAGAAGTTCCTATTCGTAATTGACTCTTCTCTGCTACACCAATAGCGCTGATTCCGAGGCCGGTTTGCTGCGTTGTCATGTTTTTTTCAGTGCTAATCGCCATGGGGAGGGTAAGCTTAGCTGAGGCTAACTCTTCTTTCACCCCCTTTAAAATTTCGTCGCCTGTCGGGTAAAGTTCATTCGAAATGGAAACGGTCATCATCTTAGGTACAGCCCCAGTTGACAGGACTTCTAATAAGACTACCCGGGCCGTAAACCTTCCAGTGATAGACCATAAAATCTTAATCTCATCTAGTGCCTTCATACCAATTGCTCCACAGGAATCACAGGCAGCCACAAGATATTGTTCAGAATTGATAAAAGCAACTTCTACATCGCGCCCAAGATAACCCAACTCAATAGCCCCCACTCGTTTAATAGAGTCAAAAAAAGATCACAGTCAATCGACTTATCATCGTGATAAGTTGATTGACCATGAACTTTTACCTTAATTCATGATTTACTCGCTTTACAGGCAGGTCTCCTGACTTAGAATCATCAACCATATACGCCTTCCCGGTTTCCCAGTGGCAATGCATAAGTCTCCTCTTTACAGTGGTGGGTCCGTCCGGGATTCTCACCCAGTTCCCTATTCTCCCTTATCGAAGGGCACCTGAAACTGAAATTATTTAGTTATTAGTATTTTAATGCTTAATCCACATAAATACAAGAACTTTTAGAAGTCATCTGTAATAAATTGGGATTCATAATAGCAAACAATCCGGAGAAAATAACTGAGAATTCAAATTTAAGGAGGAATTGTACATGCCAAATCAAGCTAAAAAAATGACCAACCCTAACGGAGGAATTAAATGTCTTGTTAACACCTGTCATTATTATGGCTCAGGCGATCATTGTTTTGCTGACAAGATTGAAGTTCAAGCCCCTAACGCTAGCAGCAGTGAAATGACAGACTGTGTGACCTTTCTTCCTGAGTAATTA
>DATMYU010000239.1:0-6068 GCA_035560775.1 Desulfosporosinus sp. | reverse complement strand
CTTATCCTGCTAGATTGATACATTGCTAAACTATAGAGACTTCAGACCTCCCCTTGCTATCTGCAAACGAAAGACTGAAATCTCTTCTTAAAGTATCTAATGGATATTTCACAGTTATGTTAGAGAGGCTAATACCTGCTTAAATATGTCTTGTGATTTATCTGTTGGGGCAGTTTGATTGCCACTCGGAGCGCCACTTTGTCCTTTTGCTTGGTCTGATGGTGGCTCTTTTGCTTCTCCTTGCCCTTTTTGGCTATTTCCGGCCGGCTTATCTTTCTGAGTATTTGTACTTAAATAAGTTTTTTGTGCATCAGTAAAGACAGCTTTAATCGCATCTGCTTTTTTCTGGAGAAAATCTTGAGTTGGACTAGAGGTATCGATTAAGGTTTGTAAAATCGGTTTAATTTTGGCTTTCTGCTCGCTCGTCAAAACCGTTGCTTGGTTATCTTGGAGACGACGTATTCCCATCGCGGCCTCAATAGCGGGATTGAGTGCCGACTTCTGGGCAGTCGCTGCAGTCGCTTGAGTTACTTCAGTTCCTGAAGTCGCTGCAGTTGTTGCTTTTGTACCACAACCACCTACCCCAATTATGGTTAATGACAATAACATTCCTACAACTACCCAAGGCTTAATTTTTAATTTTTGAACTTGACTGAAGTTTTTCATTTAGAATTTCCTCCTTTTCTCAATTTACGAAACACCCGCTTTCTAGAAGTGGGTGTTTCTCATTCTATTTTGGTGACGAAAGCCTCCAACCGATCACATCCCCTCCCCTCCCCTCCTTTCCCAAACGATCTCGTATAAAACCTTAATAAGGTATACGAACATTAATACATTTAGGAGAGAGGTGACAATGAGGAGCGGACCAAATGAAATGGAATTTATACCGCTCTGCGTCTCATAGAGAACAAAGTGAGTATTGATATAAATAGTCGTGCTAAACCCTGCAGTTAACAACAATAACCGTTTATCTCTCAGATATATAAACGTTAATATTGACAGGGCGACGGCAGGAAACAGATATCGTTCATGCATTCTGGAGGAAAAAGTAAATACACCGTCAATAAGGAGAAGAGCAACTGCAGAAGCATATACCCTGTTGTTTCCTTTAATAAACAACAACCATGAAAATGCCGTGATCATGACAGTAGCAATCAGCCCCCAGCTATGATAGCTGAATACAAATAGAGTACCTGCATCCTTTGTGAAGTTTGCTCCAATCAAACTAAAGAAGTTAAAGGCATTAACCGAAGCATAAGGGTACTCTGCTAGCGTGCTTGCAAAGAGTTTGAAAATCCACAGCACATTCGCATTCGAAGAAAATGGAAGTACAATCACAATGGCGGTAATCAAGCTAGTTGAGATTATCTTTAACCAACTCATTAAACTTTTTTGCCTGATCAATTCAAAGAAAAGCACCGGGAGAAAGATAATTCCTTGCGGCTTCATGAGAACAGCTGCGGTAAACAGAAGAGTAGCAATCCCGATTTTCTTTTCAGAGAGAAAAGCAATTGCGGCGACAATAATTAATGTGAAAAAGGAATCCACCTGACCCCAGATCGTGGAATTAATCAAAACAGCTGGATTGAAGGTGTAAAATGCGGTTAACAGAATACTTATTTCCAAAGAGAGATATTTTTTGGCAAGTTTGTAAATCAAGAAAGACGTAGCGATATCCGCAAGGATGGACGGCAGTTTTAAGAGTAACGTGAAATAGGGACTCAGTGCAGACAGACTTCCGATTTTTCCAATTAGAAACAGAACATAGATATACATTGGCGGATAGTCGCTGGCGTTACGTCCTTGATAAAATTGAGAGAAATTATTGGCAGCCGTAGTTGCCCAGTTTTTGAAGGTATTAAGATCAAACGGATGGCCATTAATCAACAACGCCAGAGGAATCCTTAAGAGCAAACCCACACCAAGTAAGGTCAGAATCAATATTTTGGCATCACTTGGTTGAATTTTTATCTTTTTCTCAGTAACAAGGTAATAGCCTGCTAGGAAAAGCATTAAAAAAGCCACGGCATAGGCAATAATTTGAGGGTTATAATTTGCACTCGCATTGTTATTTGTACTGGTCATTCCAATGGGCCTATTCCCGTGAGAGGGTCCTGTTCTCTGACTTGCATCCGAAGATTGGGGCTGCCCACTTGGGGGTTGTGGTGTATCTAGACTTTGACTTGTACCTGTACCTGTACCTGTACCTGTACTTTGACTTGTACTTTCGCCTTGGCTTATCTCACCCGACGACGTTGGTTTGCCCTCATTTGGAAACGAGTTGTGATATCCAGTACTAGTTTGTGTTGATTGAGCACTGCCGCTATAACTCCATAATGACGTAACGCATACTACTCCTGATAATAATAGGACCAGTAACAAGCTTAGTTTAAATATATGCTTCTTTAGAACCACCGATTGGTTGCTCCTTTCATACCGCCGCCCTTTTCAGCCGATTCTTTCCTAGTTGCTTTTTAAGAACTTGCTGCAAGTATTTTAGTAGCTGGGGTTGCAGTTCTTCCCTCTGTAGACCCATTTCAATGATCGCCTTCATGTAGCCAAACTTATCACCTATATCATAGCGTTCACCTTGCAACGCCAGTCCAAGTAGACCTTCATGTTGACATACATCTCGTAGGGCATCCGTCAACTGATATTCGTTTCCCGCGCCTCTTTCTTGAGTTTTCAAAATTGGGAAAATAGATGGTTTTAAGATATATCGACCCATGATGGCTATATTGGAAGGAGCATTAGCCGGAGTGGGCTTTTCAATCAAATCCCTTACTTGCAAAATCTTGTTATGCTGTGCTAAAGCGGAGATAATACCATATTTACTCACCTCCGCTAGATGCACCGGTTGGACCCCAACAACTGTTTTGTCATACATTTCAAAAACGTCGATCAGCTGCTTTAAGGCAGGTGGCTCAGAAACCATAATATCGTCGCCGAGCAGTACGGCAAACGGTTCGTCGCCAATAAATTGCTCCGCGCAAAGAATGGCATCCCCCAATCCCAGCGGTTCCCTTTGGCGAGTATAAACGATATTGGCCATATTGCTAATCTTTTGAATCTCAAGCAACAAATCAGTTTTTCCCTTTTCCCAAAGCATTTGTTCGAGCTCTACGGACTTGTCAAAATGATCTTCGATCGACTTTTTGTTTCTGCCTGTTACAATGAGTATGCTTTCAATACCCGACTGTACCGCTTCTTCCACAATATATTGAATGGCTGGCTTATCAACGATCGGCAACATTTCTTTAGGTTGAGCTTTCGTGGCCGGCAAAAATCTCGTGCCTAAACCGGCAGCTGGGATAACTGCTTTTCTAATTTTCATACTATATCACTCCATTCGATTCTGCGATTGGCGAAAAAATCCATAAACGGCTACCTACAAAATTTATTACAAGACTCACTCCCGTTGCAACCAATTTGCAGACGAGCAATGGCCATACCAAGTGATAGCGAAAGTAGACTAACAATCCATAAGTTATGGTTAGTGTGCCAAGGTTTAGGGTCAAAAATCGGATCAGCTGTCCAGAGGATTGCTTGCGTTCTCGGAAAGTCCATGTTCGGTTCAGCAGAAAGCTGTTCAATACTCCACAGGAGTAGGATACAACTTGCGCTACGAGCAAAAGCACACCGAAATTGGAGAGCACCGTAAACACTGTGAAATCTATACCCGTATTGACAGCGCCAACGAGACAGAACTTTATAAACTCAACAGGTCGCTTACCCATATTAGACAACCTTCTTCACATTTCGTTCTTTTTTCATCATCCCGTAACATTCACTCACAATATATAGAGGTCGGTCTCGTGTTTCGTCATAAATTCGTCCGATATATTCTCCGATAACCCCCATCATAGTTAGCACAAATCCCGTCAACAACAGTTGCATCGCCATTACCAGATTCCAGCCTGCGATCACAGCAGGGGTAAAAACCTTTAGTAATAATAAGACGAACAAGTAGGTAAATCCAGAAGTGATTAGTACGACTCCTGCATAGTTCGCCATTTTGAGGGGTTTAAAGGAAAAGGAAGTCAAACCATCCAAACTCAGCTTAATCATCTTTTTCAAAGGATACTTGGTCTCTCCAGCCAGTCGTTCATCCCTTTCATACTCCACCGCCGTTTGTCGGAACCCTACCCAGCTCACCAAGCCACGAACATAACGGTTTTTTTCTGGCAACCGTTTCATTTCCTCACACACCCTACGGTCCAGTAAGCGAAAATCTCCAGTGTCCGTTGGGATATCGAGGTCCGTGGACGCCTTCAGAAGGCGGTAAAACAAACGAGCGGTTTGTTTTTTGAAAAATGTTTCTCCCTGTCGCTTCGTTCGTTTGGCGTAAACGACATCAAACCCCTCTTTCCATTTGGCAATCATATCTAAAATTAGTTCAGGGGGATCTTGCAAATCTGCATCAATAACAACCACAGCCACCCCTGACGCGTAGTCCATCCCTGCAGTAATGGCAATTTGATGGCCAAAATTACGAGAAAATGTTATGAGTTTCACCGCATCATCACGATCTCTAAAACCTTGGATCATAGCAGTCGTATGATCGCTGCTGCCATCGTTCACGAAAATCAACTCATAAGGCTCCATTGTTGAATCCATTACCTGCGTCAAACGCCGATAAGTTTGGGCAATGACAGCTTCTTCATTGTAGACGGGAATGACTATGGAATAGCGAATGTCTGCGTTCATACTCTTGCCTCCTATTTTTTATCCGATGGCTAACCACCATTAAGACTTTGCTGCTTAATTGATCGATAAATGGCGCTAAGACTCTGGATAAGTTCAACTAAACTTTAGATGGAGTTGAAACTCCACCTAAAGTAAGTTTCCTTTATGGATTGATTTCGTATAAAGTCTGGGAGCCGTTCATACCCTTATCTCCCTGGGAATCTTCACTTTTCGTACTCGATTGCCACTCGGTTTGCGGGACTACCTTCCCATTTTTGAGAATCCAGGCCTGAACGTCCGAGTTACCTCCTCCGGGACCACCCGAGGAACTCATGAAATATTTGATCTCTTTATTGACAACCATTTGTTTCAATTTATCGACAGTCAGGATTGGATCTGAGCCTGAAAACCCGCCCATCGCCATCACTGCTTTACCAGTTTTAATAATGTAGGCTTCTGCTGTGCCTGCATTGGTCGTGGCAAATAGGTATTTCTCGCCAGTATTATTTTCTGTCAAATAAGCCAGTAATTCTGTGTCGACATTGTCTTTCGACTGTCCTGTTGCTTGATTTCGCGTGCGATCTTGTGTCATTCCTTGCGTCGTGCCTTGTGTCGTGTCTTGTGTCTGGCCTGGTATCTGCCCTTGTCCCCCGCCTGGCATACCCATTCCATTGCTGGACGATGTCGGGCCCGCTGCCGGCAACATGCTGTTCCCACCATATATAATGGGCGTTGCAGACCAAAAGAGTGGAGCTGCTAGTAGTACTAACAAGCCTGTTACAGCGGCAGTTGCATGAATCTTTGTTCGCAACGATAGTGTCCGCTGGACACTATCGCCTTCAGCTACTGGAAAAACATCCGCTGGACCAGTGGATCCGTTATTCGAGGGTCGAGTGACTATAAGAATACACAGGATAAGTGAAACGGCAGTGCCCAAAACCCCAACAACAATAGGCAACCCAAGTCCGATCTGAGTCTTATAAGGGAGCAGAATATAGAGTTCAAAGGCTGTCGTACCTAAAATCCCAACTGGCAGTAACCATTGTTTCCAGCCTTCGTGGTTACGGTTAAAGTTATATAATTCTACCCATCCTGCGCCGGTCAGAACCGCAATGGGGGGTGCTAACATAATTAGATAATACTGATGGAAAAACCCTGCTACACTAAAGAACGCCATCATCGGTAATAACCAAGCCAACCAGAATAAACTCTCCTTCTGCTTGTCGGTAAGCGGTTGTTTACGACGAATCCCCAGTAGCAAGCCTACAGCACCTAATAGAGCAAAAGGTAGCAACCAACTGATTTGTCCTGATAACTGGGATTGGAATAATCGTAACGGTCCTGAGGTTCCAGTGTTGAAAGCGCCACCGCCTCCACCCCCT
>DATMYU010000238.1:0-5501 GCA_035560775.1 Desulfosporosinus sp. | reverse complement strand
CGAAGACACTGTCTTCGCACGTATTAGTCATTCTGTCAGCCGCAGGCGCAGGCGGTCCCTTCTCGCCATCCTTGGCTACAGGGACACTCGGCCATCCTTGGCCAGCGGTCGCCTAGTTGCGCTTATACCACCCGAATTAGGCTACTTCAAAAACTTATACTTTCTGTATTGCTACTAAAAAAGCCCCAAACAATTACTTGCTTATGGGCCCTTTTTGTTCTACTTTAGAGACACTAGCGACGACCCGGTCAAGAATTCCATTCACGAACTTTGCCGATTCTTCGCCCCCAAATCGCTTTGCTAATTCGATCGCCTCATTGAGACTCACTCGTCCAGGAATATCTGGACAGAACAAAATCTCATATGTCGCTAGACGCATCACATTCCGGTCCACGTTCGCCATACGGTTAAGTGTCCAGTCCTGAGCAAATGAAGCTATCGTTTGATCAATTTCAGCCTGATGAGCTATCGTCCCATCAACTAGTCCCTGGGCAAAGGGCCTACTGGCTTCAGGAACTACAAATTCTGCTGCCCAACAATCTACTATCTCGACAGTATTCAGTGTTTCTTTCGTCAGGTCCCTTTGAAAAAGTACTTGCAAAGCAGTTTCACGGGCTAATCTTCGGCTCAAGGAAATTCCTCCTAGTATTTGTTTAATATTCTTTCTAACCAAGCTGTAATATCCTTATGATCATCGTGTCTCTTTCCTAAGACAAACCCCAAGACCACAAACAAGGCTAACACCAGAGTGCGCCAAAAGCCAAGAGTCACCATCAGTAAACCCAAGAAAAACCCAACGGATGTTCCGATGAGTTTGCCCGGATGGTTTTCGACGGCCCAGACTAAAAATTTTAAGATCTTTTCTCCTATTTTCGACCAAAATTCTCTCATCGGACGCGTGACGGACGGGATTTTTCTAAACGACGCACCAGCACTTTCACCTCGGTCACAATAATACCCGTATAAAGTTCGACATCTGTTTTGACCTGCGCTTGAAGTTCTTCAGAGGTTCGGGGGATAATAACCCCCTGTTCGAATTGGCAATAGACCATAATCTGAAGTCCGCTTTCGCGCTCCCTAAGGCTCGATTGAACCTGTAGAACACCAGGCAACGCCATGGCGCTGCGTGCAATGATTTCCTGCAAAGCATCCTGAGAAATTCGAACCTCTCCACCTTTTGTAGACGTGCGAAAGGTACGATCCGTACTTTCACGCGGCTGAACAATCAAAAGCAAACCTAACAAGAACAAAACCACAGCCACAATAATACCTTCTAAAGGATTCATTTTCAACCAATCAAGCCCTTGAACAAGCAAGAGATAGGGAAGCCCCCACCCTGTGGTAATCGCTAATATCCATAGGGCTCCCAAGATTAAAAGGCATCCCAAAGCATAGGCAACCATTCGTCGTCCCTTCTTTCAGAAACCCCCCCTGGCATTTCCAGAGGGGGCTTACGCTACTTCAGACGGATCTCTTCTTCTTTGTTTTCCAGTAATGGTTTAAAATTTACCCCCTGTACATGAACATTTGCTTCAACAACTAGGAGTCCTGTCATGCTTTCAATAGCTTCCTTCACCGCTTCTTGAACGCTTAAGGCGACTTCAGGAATTGCAATACCAAACTCTACCACAATAAAGAGGTCTACAGCAACCTCATGCGCGCCAACCTCAACCTTAACCCCTTTGGAAAGGTTTTTATTTCTTCCTAACATGTGGGCCAAGTCTCCCACGAAACCCCCACTCATGCCAGTTACGCCCTCCACTTCAGAAGCAGCTAAGCCGGCAATGACTTCCACAACTTCATCAGCTATACGAATAGAACCAAGGCTATTCTCTGTACCCAGGCTTTCCATGCCATCACCCCCTGAATCGATGTTCAATGTTCAATGTTCAATATTCGATGTTCGTAGTTCGAATATCTAATATCCAATATCGGACATCACGTTAGCCCTAAATCGATGCTCATGGTTCGAATATCGAACCTAAGCGTCTATCCACCATTACGTTGCTATTATAACAAATTAAGGCTGATCTGGCAAAGCTATTCCAAAAGGACGCTTCTTATTCCTCCAAAATACGGCGTTGAATAAAATTCGTATACACTTCACCACGTCGATAAAAGGCATTATCTATCACTTTCAAATGAAACGGGATCGTCGTATAAATCCCTTCTATGACAAACTCCTCAAGAGCTCGCTTCATACGCGCGATGGCCTCCTGCCTCGTGGCGCCCCAGACAATCAATTTTCCAACCATTGAATCATAGTAAGGGGAAACTGTATATCCCTGATAGGCGGCACTGTCAACTCGCACTCCCGGCCCACCGGGAACATGATAAATTTTGATCAGTCCTGGTGAAGGCATAAAGTTCTTATCCGGATTTTCCGCGTTGATTCTGCACTCGATTGCCCAACCTCGAATTTGAATATCCTCTTGGGTAAAGCCGAGCGGTTCGCCCGCTGCTAAACGAATTTGTTCTTTGACTAAGTCAAGCCCCGTTACCAACTCGGTCACCGGATGTTCAACCTGAATTCTCGTATTCATTTCGATAAAATAAAAATTTCCGTGACGATCCAACAAAAACTCGATCGTCCCAGCATTTGAATAATTCGCTGACTTGGCCGCTTTAACAGCCACCGCACCCATTTGTGTCCTTAATTTCGGAGTTATGGCACTCGAAGGCGCTTCTTCCAATAGTTTTTGGTGGCGGCGTTGCAAAGAACAATCCCGTTCTCCTAAATGTACCACATTGCCAAACTTATCACCTAAAATTTGAAATTCTATGTGTCTAGGCTCTTCAACATATTTTTCCAGATAAACCTCCGCATTGCCAAAGGCTGCCTGCGCTTCATTTTGAGCTGCTTGAATCGCTTTGCTCAATTCTTTAAAATTTTGAGCAACCCTCATCCCTTTACCACCGCCACCGGCAGACGCTTTAATCAAAACAGGATACCCGATGGCTTCCGCCGTCGCGGCGGCAGTTTCTTCATCTGTAATAATATCTTTAGACCCAGGCACCACTGGAACGCCAGCCTCAATCATAGTTTTACGTGCTTTGGCCTTATCTCCCATATTTTCAATAGCTTCAGGCGAAGGTCCAATAAAGGTAATACCACACGATTCACAGATCTCTGCAAAGCGGGCATTTTCCGATAAAAAGCCGTATCCGGGATGAATAGCATCAACCCCCATTAATTCAGCAGCACTGATTATATTGGGAATATTAAGATAACTCTTGGCACTCGCTACTGGACCGATACATACTGCTTCGTCCGCAGCCTTGACATGCAAAGACTCCCGATCTCCCTCAGAAAAAACAGCAACCGTCTCAATCTCGAGCTCTCGACAGGCCCTAATGATGCGCAAGGCAATTTCTCCACGGTTCGCTATTAGGATTTTCTTAAACATACTATTTGCTCCTTATTTTTCAATGATAAACAGCGGTTGACCGTATTCAACGGGTTGTCCGTTCTCAACCAGAATCTGGACAATTATGCCTTCTGCTTCTGCTTCAATCTCATTCATCAGTTTCATAGCCTCAATAATGCAAACTGATTGTCCGACTTTAACTATTTGCCCTAGCTCAACAAAAGGTGCTGAATCAGGCGACGGTGCATTATAAAACGTTCCTACCATAGGGGAGGAGATCGTTTCTACGTTCTCTGAAACGATCGCTTCTGGCGCCTCAACCGAGGCTACTTCCGAGCTGGGTGCTTGCTGAGCCACCAGTACAGGGGCAGGCTGCGCCATGACTGGTTGATGCGCAGGAGCCATAGTAGGAATATCAGCAACCGCTCTCGGTCCTTTGCGAATGGATACTTTTACCCCATCACTTTCAAGGTTTAATTCACTAATTTCAGTTTCATCTATAATCTTGATCAATTCTTTGATTTCTTTTAAATTCATTTTAGAATCCTCCTTAGTCAATAATGCTGGCTGCGTTTTTGGTGTTGTGGGAGTTTTAGATGTTTCCTCTTGCGGAATGACGCCGCATTCCCTCCCCTCAAAGAACTTCTTCGCAACCTGTGGGAACATGGCATAACTGAGTACATCCTCTCGACAGCGAGCAAAGTCAGCACTCTCCCGTTCTGCCTTAGCTATTCCAGGTTCTAGTATATCTGCTGGACGTACAGTCAGTGGTTCTTCATCTCCAATAATTTTCTTTTGGATCTCAGGATCCATTGGGGCTGGAGGCTGGCCATATAAGCCGCGCACATAGGCCTTCACTTCACCAGGCACTAATTTATATCTTACCCCGCTCAGAACATTTAATACTGCTTGCGTACCGACGATTTGGCTCGTTGGCGTGACTAAAGGCGGATAACCTAACTCCGCTCGGACCGTTGGAATCTCATCCAACACGTCATGAATGCGATCCAAGGCCCGTTGTTCTTCCAGTTGGGATACAAGGTTGGAGATCATCCCCCCGGGAACCTGATGTTCAAACACTCTCATGTCTGTAATCCGAGTCACACCTCGATCAAACCCGCGGCTTTTACGCAGTGCTTCAAAATACTTCGCAATCTTAAACAGATGACGTAGATTCAGGCCAGTATCAAACTCTGTTTCCTGAAATGCCCGAACGACAGTTTCGACTGGGGGTTGACTTGCACCAAATGCTAAAGGAACACTGGCAGTGTCAATTACATCCACCCCTGCTTCTGCTGCCTTCAAGTACGCCCCGACGGCCATTCCTCCAATGTAATGGCTATGCAAATGAATCATAATACCTAACTCTTTTTTTAACAACGCTACCAATTCATAGGCCTTAAACGGAGTAAGCAAGCCGGCCATATCCTTGATACATATGGAATCAGCACCTAGTTTGACTAAGGCTGTAGCTGTGTCCAAGTAGTGTTTTGTCGTATGAACCGGGCTAATTGTATAGACAACAGATGCCTGAACATGCGCTCCTGCCTCTTTTGCCGCCTCCATAGGAACCACCATATTTCGAACATCGTTTAACGCATCAAAAATACGAATTATATCAATGCCATTTTTTACACTCAGTGATACAAATTCCCGTACGACATCATCCGGATAATGTTGATACCCAACTAAGGACTGACCTCTTAGTAACATTTGCAGTGGTGTCTTTTTGACATGACTCTTGATCAGCCTCAGACGCTCCCAAGGATCTTCCCCTAGAAAACGCAAGCAGACATCAAATGTAGCCCCTCCCCATACTTCCAGTGAAAAAAATCCTGCATCATCTAGATCCGTTAGGATCGGCAGCATATCTTCTGTACGCATCCGAGTGGCCCAAAGGCTTTGGTGGGCATCTCTCAACGTTGTATCCGTAATCTTAACTGGTTTCACTGCCGTTGCCCCCTCTCTTTATTCTCCCCATTTTTGACCGTTCCTACAATGGGTAATATTTTCAAAGCAAATGTACATATGTTTTATTATATGGGGCTAAGATTCCTTTTTCAACGCACTGAGCGTAAGTATACAATATATTATGAATAAAGAAAACTTGGCTGGCGTCAAGCCGCAGGCGCA
>DATMYU010000237.1:0-8787 GCA_035560775.1 Desulfosporosinus sp. | reverse complement strand
ATATAGGTACTTATTTGTCAATACCTTACTATACTAAAGATCCCCATCACGTTTTCCAGGAAATGCGATGGGGATCTTCGTATAGCTACTTCAGGAATCACTCTGCATGTGTATCAACTGGCAAGATACGGGTTTTCAGACGTTGTTTGACACTGGGGTAACGGTCAAGGTCTGTATGGGGAAGAAATTTACTACTCACAAATTTCTCCATGAAAGAGGGGTTGGCATTTAATTCAAAATAAGTTACCTTTGCTGCGATGGCTTCTGCTTCAAGCCGCTTGGTTCGGGATAGAAGCACTTGGCGGGCTCCTTCTCCAGAACTATTACCCAAGCGTACAATGGAGGAGCGCGGAAGGTCTGGATATAGACCAATCGTAACGGCTGACTCGATCGGCAAATACTGCCCAAACGCCCCGGCTGCATAAAAATGACGCATTTCCTGCCAAGCACATCCTACACTTTCCATTAATACTTCAGTAGCGGCATTGACCGCCCCTTTAGTGGCCATGAAGTTATTAATATCTATCTGAGTAACAACAATGTCTTCTCCCGAGGCCGCTTCTGTTCCAGGGACTACGACAAAGGCTTCCTGCCCATTCTGAAAACGAGCACTCCTGCCAATAATGCCGTTAAGGAAAAGTTCAGCAAGTGTGTCCACTAGGCCTGAGCCACAGATGCCGCGGGCAGGCATATTAGCGATGGTCGTATACTTTACTTCGCCCGTATCTGGATCTATAGAAACGCGATCCACAGCTCCTGGTTCCGCTCGCATACCGTAGGTTGTAACGCCACCTTCCAAAGCGGGGCCAGCTGCTCCTGCACAAGCGACAAGCCATTCTTCATTACCCATCACAATCTCTCCATTAGTGCCGATGTCGACAAATAGAGAGACGCCTGGCTGTTTGAACATCCCGCTTACTAGTATTCCGCCAATGACGTCTCCGCCAAGGTAACTCCCAATACTTGGCAGACAATAGACCGGGGCCAGTGGATGAATATCAAGTCCTATTTCGCCTGCGGGAATCAGACCTGGATTGTTCACGGCAGGCGTATAAGGCGCACGACAAAGAGACGCGGGATCAAGGCCCAATAGGAGGTGCACCATGGTTGTATTAGCCCCTATAGCTACAGCGGTAATCTTGCCTGTCACCATCGGCAACGGGCAAAGACGCCTAATCAACCTATTTAGAGTAGCCACAACTGCTTTTTGCAGGCGGTCTAGGCCACCTGGTTCGGCGGCATGGCGAATGCGGTTCAGTATGTCCTCTCCTAGCGTAATTTGATCGTTATAATCAGCAGCGTGGTTAAGAACCGTGCCGTCACACAGATCAACAAGGTACACCACCACTGTTGTCGTGCCAATGTCAATAGCTAGTCCGAATTGTTCCTTGGTGGTATCGCCGACTTCTAGTTCCATTAAACTCCATCCGTTACCAGTATCCGCTAAGGTTGCTGTAACCTGCCAGCTTGCTTCGCGACATATGCCAGGTATCTTAACCATAAGCGACAGCGGCACGCTAACAGAGCCATAAGTAGATTCCAACGCTTGGCGCACTTGGTCGACATCTGCCCGATTATCCAGTAGACTTGGCGGGGTAAGAGATAGAAAAGCCTTCCGAGTGAGGGGCTCCAGGTTGACTAGAGATGTCTGAATCTGTTCCGATAAAATAACTGATTCCTCTTTATGGTTTGACATAGCCATATCCCTCGGACTGCTTTTTAACAATCTCGGTAATGCCAGCCGGTACCAAGGTCACAAAGGGATAAACTTGATCATTATTAAGTCCATTCGTGCTAAGAGCATTAGAGCAAACCGTAAAACAGACTCCCATTTCATGCAAGTCTTTCATATCTTGTACAAGCTTCTGGTAGTACTCTTCGCTCCAAAAAGACGGAAACTTTTCCCGAGCTTGATCCGCAGAGGAAAAAAAGACAACGGCTGGCCCGTTAACGATCACCTCAGCGATAATGCTTTCCTGACCGACATCCTTAAGTAGGTTGCTCAAATTGCCTAAAGCGACTGGACAACGATCCACTTCGTTAACATGAAATATAACAGAATAGAGAGTCATTCGTATACTCCTCCTTATTTTATCTTAACTTTAAAAATATCTTATTTTAGCATCTATTCTATCACTTAAGTTCACACTTGCAACAACAAAAAGCCTCATAGCATGCCCTAATCTTTACAAATACAACGCTGCCAAATCCACCTTTGGTACAAGCCCTTCTTGCGAAGCCCTACTGAGCAAGGATTCTACTGCCTTATAGCCTTTCTCGCCAATATGCCCAGTGAATTCATTGACATAAAGTTTAATGTGCGCTTGTGTTACTTCAGTGGACAGCTCTTGGCTATGATGCAAGATATATTCCTTGGACTCCTCCGGGTGTGCCCACGCGTATTTAACCGACGCCTGGATCCAACCAGTGATTGCAGCTAGATCCAGTGAGCGTCGGGCGATAATCGCTCCCAGCGGGATCGGCAGGTTAGTATCTTTCTCCCACCAACTGCCTAAATCAGCCAAGAGAGTCAGCCCATAGGACGGATAGGTGAAGCGTGCCTCGTGAATCACAAGCCCCGCATCAACCAAACCGTCACGCACAGCCGGCATAATTTCATTAAACGGTAAAACGACTATCTCTCCAACTCCCCCTGGCACATGTTGGGCAGCCCATAACCGAAAAAGCAAATAAGCGGTTGATCGTTCACTCGGAACCGCCACCCGTTTACTGGCAAGCCTTGCTGGATCGTTGTTACTTTCTTTATTTGAAGTAAGTACTAGTGGCCCACAGCCTATACCCAACGCCCCTCCACATGGTAGCAGTGCATACTTAGACAATACCCATGGCAGGGCTGCGTAGGAGATCTTGACTACATCTGGTCCGTCCAAGCCAGCTGCCAAAGTATTCGTGATGTCGATATCTGCGTAAGTCACATCAAGCTTAGGTGCTCCGGGTATCAGTCCGTGTACCCAGGCGTGAAAAGCAAACGTGTCATTGGGACAAGGAGAGATTGCGATTTTCAAAGTATCACCTCCGTTAATACTGCACTAGCAGCCTCCAAAACATTTAGAGCCTCTTTAATTCGCCATATCGACCGTTCACGCGGACCGACCATATTTGAGATAGCACGCATCTCCAGAACAGGTAAACCGCTCTCAAGTGCTGCGAATCCTACGCCAAAGCCCTCCATCGCCTCTGCAGTGGCACCTGGTATCCTAGCCGCCATTTCTAAACCTTTTGCAGCTGTACCCGTAACAGTTGATACAGTGAGCACCGAACCTATAGTAACGGGTATCTTGGCCACTAATAGTGCCCTAGTAACACGATCAACTAGAGTAGTATCAGTCTGTATCTGGGTAAAGCCAAAGCCCAACTCAGCTACACTACGGAACCCTTCCGAGGTATCCGCTCCTAAGTCAGCGACGACGATCTCGTTCGCCATCACGAGTGAACCCACCTCAGCTCTACCAGGAAACCCCCCACCGATACCTGCGCTAATAACCAAACTATATTGAGCAGCAGCCAACGCCTTAACTGTGTTCACTGCGGCAACTACTGAGCCGACACCCACCACCAAAACCTCAAACCTTGTATCGCCGTGTAGACCACGCAACACCGCGTCCCGCTCGCTGGTGACAGCGGTCACTACAAGCACACGCATCTCAGATAGCTGTCTGCAAGAAATTAAACTATTAAGCTTTTCTTCGTTTTGCACTAAATTCAATCTTTCTCGAGTGCATTCCTCCTTCAACTTAATAATTAAGAGAGGCATGCACTCTTCTCTCCTTTTTTATAATGCTTAGCATCAATAGACAAAACTAGATTCTGAAACCCTTGTATGGCAAGAATTTCAGCCTAGTTTCAACTTTTTCGCCTTACATGTCCTTTAATACGGTTTCAAAGCCGATTCTTTCAACCGTTTGGGCAAATCGTTCACCTTGTATGCCATTTTTACGATAGTAGGATATTGCTTTTTCAATAATATCCAGAGCCTCACTTATTGAATATAGCCCAGGTAATTCCTTTCCTATGACCTGATTCTTTCCAGCCATCCCTCCTATAATAATAGCGACCTGGTCGGGTTTTCTACCTTGTATACTAATACATCCTAGTTGAGGCTTAGAACAGCCGTTTGTACATCCGCTCACTTCGATTCTAAATTTATTAGGCAATTTCACATCGTAAAACCCTTTGTAAAATCGTTCATCAATTTTTCCAGCTACATCCTCGGTATCAAATGACCCCATTGTGCAAATATTTCCTTTGCAAGTATGTGCGGGCCTTACCCTCATCCCCGTGCCTCCAATGGATAGACCCACTTCCTTAAGCTCCCTGGTTACATTCTCCAGATCCTGATATTGCACCCAAGGAATTTGTACATTTTGTCTTTGCGTTAGGGTAAAATAGCCTCTTCCATATTTTTCACTTACATCAACAACTTTTCGCGTTTCCTGGGCATTCATTCTTCCGGCTGGTATTACAACCCTGCATGAAAAATGGACTCCGTCTTTTGAGGAAATATATCCCTGTCCTTTTAATGTTTTTCTCTGTTCATTACTCAATTCCATCTTCAAAACTCCTTCTTGAACCTTACTCTACAACAGCATAAGGTATATCTAACTATGCAACAAAATAGACTCTACTCTCCATTAAGTCTAAATATCAAGGTATTAATTTAAGGTCCAGTGGAAACCCCTGCCATAAGGTGATAAGCAATCTGAGAAAATCGTCATTTTATTGGTCATGAAATCTTACAATTCTTCATAATAAGGGAACTGTTCACCCATTTGTAAGGCCAATCCCCAAAGGTAATCATTGCCCATGATCTCTCGTTTATCTTCTTTGAAGCCTTTTCTTTTGAGTAGATCAAACGTTGCACGATTAGCTGCATAACCCGATAAGTATTTAGCCCCTTGTTCTTTAGCAAAAAGACGTAAATTATTAAGTATTTTATCTATTACACTCTCACTTAATAAGTCGAAGTCTTCATTTTTCACTAATACCAAATCATTAATGAAAACCTCATGCTTGTTAAGTTTCGATATATGGAGACTAATTATCTTCTCTTCAAGACCAAGTGTATCAGCCCACATGATCTGTGGTAATTGAACCCCTACTAAGCTCGCAAACTCCGGACTATCACGATAAGTATCATAATGTTCCTGTAAAAGTTCTACAAGCCCCCGATTATAGGCTCTTGCTTGTACAGAGATGTTATATTGACCTGGGTATTTCAATCTTACTTCATCATCGGTTATAACCTCTATACCAGGATCTCGACCTATGTCGGATATTATGTCATCAATCGGGAATATACTATTAATTTCTGCCTCAGTTGGATCCCACTGTTCAGAATAGATACGCTCTATCTTAACTGCCATCTTAAATCTCGCACCTTTCAAAATACATTGCTTTCATTACCATTTCATGTCGTAAGTCTATCCTGGTTTTTGCAGAATCAACAATAATTATACTTAAGTAATCACATTCCACAACTGAGAACCCACTTTCCTGTGCTATGAGGCTCTCTATTATCTTCAAGATTCGATAAAATTGTGAAAATTTCTCCTGCACCACGAACGGAAACTCTAGTAAAGTCCTCGTCTTAAGGTGCTAGCTCTGATTTTGGGCCAATTCACGACCTAAATAGAAAGCCTTTTTGTTCACATCTTGGACTTTTGGGGGAAGAATCCCCATGATAGCCTGTAAATACTCTTCTACCTTAAACGGTATTTCGTTAATAGTTGACAGTATCCCTAGGAAAACTACATTGACCGTTTTATAATTCCCTGCTTGAAGTGCAACTTGGGTTGCATCAAAAAAGTAGATTTCAGCTGATACCTGGTTAATGAAAGCCATAATCTCTTCCCCTTGATATTGAGACAACCCAAGCGGTACTGAGGTCGGTATTATCTTTGCCGTATTGGCCAGGATCAAGCCACCAGATTTAAGCTTTGCTAAGCCTTTCACTGTTTCGGCAAGTTCTAGACTTATTAAAACATCCGCCTGGCTGTCTGGAATGAGAGCGCCCGCCAAATCTTTACCAATTCGCACATGGCTAGCCACAGATCCCTCTCTCTGGGCCATGCCGATGGTTTCTGATGTCCGCACCTCAAATCCTTTAGCCATTGCAATTTGAGCGATTACTCTGGAAGTAAGAATAGTTCCCTGTCCCCCAACCCCTGTTATCACCACATCGAGTTTCATTTTGACACCTCCCGAATGGCATCTCGTGGACAAACTTGAGCACAAAGACCGCACCCAGAACACTGAGGAGAAATTGTGATCGCCTCATTATCGATATAAATGGCAGGACACCCTAATTTTGTTATACATAGCTTACAACTTATGCATTGGTCTAAATCAATGGCATAGTTTTGTTGAGGTTTACTGATCGCACTACATTCTCGCTTGGCAAGGACAACCGCTGGACCCTTGAAGGACATCGTTTCCTGTGCCGCTTGTTTCATCTCCACAAAGTTATACGGATCCACGATTTTGATCAATTCTACCCCGCAGGCTCGAACGACTTCAGCAATATCTATAACTTTATTTGGTTTGCCCGTCGCGATCCGATTAATCCCCGGGTGGGGTTGATGACCAGTCATAGCCGTTGTACTATTGTCCAAGATCACGATTGTAATGTTGGCATTGTTATACACTGCATTAATAAGGCCCGCAATTCCAGAGTGAAAAAACGTTGAATCTCCAATAAAGGCAACATGTTTCCGGTCCGGCTCGACGCGACTCATACCCGCGGCTTGCGATATTCCCGCGCCCATACAAAGACAGGTATCCAACATATCTAAAGGTGCCGCTGTTCCGAGCGTGTAGCACCCTATATCCCCGCAAAAGACAGCATCCTGTGCCCTTCCTATTTCTTTGAAAGCCAAGAAACTAGCTCGATGAGGACATCCAGCACATAAAACAGGCGAACGGACTGGCAAGGCCGGCAGATTAACCTGCGCTATGGGAATTGACTCTGTCAGATTAAAATAGCGAATCAAAATAGCCTTCACCTTATCCACGTTTAACTCCCCTTCGCGGGGAACAAGGTTATCAATTTTACCTGAGATTTTCGTTAAAAGACCATTTTGCCAAGCTAGTTTTATAGTCTGGTCCTCGACAACCGGCTCCTGCTCTTCGATCACCAGAACGCTCTGACAATGACTTAAGATTTCCAACACTGGCTGAGGAGGCAAGGGATAAGGTGTACCTATTTTCAGCAGAGATGGTTCAATCTTCAACTCACGACATGCCTCAAGTACATAATTATAAGAAACACCGCAAGCAATGATTCCAATATCCCCCACCATCTTTAATTGATTGAATTTAGAGAAATTAAAGTCATCCGCAACTACAGGCTGAATCTTATTAAGTTCAATGTGTTTTTTATAGGATAAACCTGGCATTATGACCCATTTGGGATCCTTTTCAAAACGGCATAAGCGGTCGAGCTTAACAACATCTGCTAGCTCAACATCCTGACACGCATGGCAGGTACGGGTTGTTGGTCTCAGAATGACAGGTAAAGAGTACTTTTCCGATAGTTCAAAGGCTTCCTTCACCATATCTTTTGCTTCTTGAGGTGTTGATGGATCGAAGACTGGAAGATTCGCAAAACTAGCGAATTTGCGCGTATCCTGCTCAGTTTGAGAACTATGTGGGCCAGGATCATCTGCTACAACAAGAACAAGTCCACCCTTCACCCCGATATAGGCAAGGCTCATTAAAGGATCAGAGGCAACATTAAGTCCAACTTGTTTCATCGTGACGAGCGCACGCGCTCCTGCATAGGAAGCGCCCGAAGCTACTTCGAGAGCTACCTTTTCATTAACCGACCACTCGGCATAAAAACCATAGTCAGTCGCAAATTTGGCAAGTGTCGTTAATATTTCAGACGACGGGGTTCCAGGATACCCTGCTGCGACATTTACTCCAGCTTCGACTGCCCCTCTGGCGATCGCCTCATTTCCCATCAAAAACATTTTCTCCCGCATATGTTCCCCTCCCCTGCTTTATTCTAAGCTTTTTCGCTCTAATTCTGTAACATAATACCAAAATAGCCATCCTGACTATTATAACAGCACGCACTATAATAGTCATTATTAACCTTCTTTAGATTCTCTGGTCCTTGGATTAACCTTTACCACTTAAGGACGTAGACCATACCAAATTACAAGCTGAAATAGTCCCGTCCCTTCATAAAAGCCGCTAAGCGAAATTCGCTTGCGGCTTTTAATTTGTATTACTGATAAATTATTTACTACCCATGGGATAGAACGTTAGTTCTAATTCTTTTTCCTGAGCTAGTTTATTTTTGATTTGAGTTTGAGCTCCAAATTCAAAAATCAAAGGGTATATCTTTGTCACTATTTCAGGAGGCAATTGTAGCTCCGCGGCAAGGTTAACTAAGCGCTTGATAATTTCTTTTTCCCGGTAGATGTCTTTGATTCCATCCAAGCGTTTTTGATCGCCTACTTTTCGGACAATTTGCATACGGGCCGCTAGATGTTCAATGATACTTCCATCAATACTATCAAGCTGGTTGCGCAGGGATTCAAGGGTGTCCTGATCCTCATGCCCGCAACAACTAAAAACTCTACCTACCGATTTAGCGACCACCCCTAGCTCCCCTGCTAATTGAACAAACTGTTCCGGAGTCAAGGACTGGGGTCCATCACTTACAGCTTCGTCTGGATTAGGGTGCATCTCTATCAAAAGTCCATCTGCTCCTGCGGCGATTGCAGCCTTCGATAAAGATGAAATCAAATCTCTTCTGCC
>DATMYU010000236.1:0-14927 GCA_035560775.1 Desulfosporosinus sp. | reverse complement strand
GGTTTGAAGCGTCAAACTGACTCCGTTGCCTTTTTATTTGCGGAGATGAATTAATTGCCAGCAAAAATATTAATTAAACAGTCTACGATTAGTGCCTTGATGTTAGGGATCTTCTTTTTTATTTCTATACTGCTGGGCAGTAGTATTTTATTCATGAGTTCAAGTATTCAAGATGAACAGACTGCTGAAAAGAGAAGGACTGAATTCAAACAACTTGGCATCGTTTTAGCAAATGCTTCTGATTATTTAACAGATGAAGCACGTAAGTATGCAGTAACAAGAGACGAGATTCATATGAATAAATACTGGCAGGAAATCAACGTTACCAAAACGCGGGATAATGTGATATCACGACTGGGAGAATTAAATTCTCCGAGTGACGAAATGGCCTTGTTAGCTGAGGCAAAAAAGAACTCAGATGCTCTAGTGGAGACAGAAAGGCGTTCGATGAGGCTGGTGCTTGATGCATCAGGGGTGTCAAAGGAGAAAATGTTACCTGAAGTGGCTTCTTTCCAGTTAAGTGCGGAGGATCAAAGGTTAAGCACTGAGGATAAACTTGCCAAAGCGCGGGACATCATGTTTGATGAAAAGTATGACTTTGACAAGCGAAGTATTATGGACCCCATAGCAAAATTCCAGCAAATCATGAATGCCCGCTTGGAAGCAGAATTAGAGATTGCCCGCAATGCTACCCGTAGGGCAGCGATCTTGCAAGCAGTCCTTGCCGCCATTATCATTGGAGCGGTTGCGGTATTACTGCGAATTCTCTTTACCCAAGTAACATACCCGATCAAGAATTATACGGAACTATTGAAGGTGTTTTCATTTAACAAAGAAAACTTTAGCTTGGTGCCGGAGGGTTCTTTAGAACTTAGGCTACTTGCCAAGACATTTAATGACTTATATCAGTCGTTACAGGAAGAATTGGTCAAAAGGAAACGCGCTGAAGATAAGATGAAAGTTGCCAAAGAAGAGGCAGAGAAGGCCAATGAAGCCAAAAGTGAATTCCTTGCCAATATGAGCCATGAGATAAGAACCCCCTTAAATACAATCATTGGCTATCACTATTTACTGAAGAGCACCGAATTCGCACCCAAGCAAAAACAATATATGCAAAATGTAGATATGGCGGCTAAAAGTCTCTTAGGAATCATCAATGAGATCCTTGATTTTTCTAAAATTGAAGCTGGCAGGATGACATTAGAAGCTGTTGACTTTAATCTCTACGAGACAATCAAGGAGCTCTGCAGTATGGTCCAAATAGAGGCCCGGCGCAATGGCTTGGAGGTGCGCTATGTAATCCAATCAGATGTTCCTCGTTTTGTAAAAGGGGATACCACGAGATTGAAGCAAGTTCTTTTAAATCTCTTATCGAACGGAATTAAGTTCACGGATCAGGGTGAAGTTGAAGTCATAGTTGAAGTAATAAGAAACGATGGAAATCAGGTTCAACTTCGCTTTAACGTTTCTGATACGGGAATCGGCATTTCGGAGAAGCAAGTGAAGAAGTTGTTCGAGGCATTTACACAGGCTAATGCCTCAACGTCACGAAAATATGGGGGAACTGGCTTAGGCCTTGCCATCTGTAAAAAAATTGTTGAGCTTATGTCTGGGGAAATTAGTGTCAAGAGTGTTGTGGGGGAGGGGTCAACGTTTAGTTTTACTGCGAATTTGGAAATCGTTGATAAAGCGCTGGTAACTCTGAAAGACGACAAACTGAATCAGTACTGTTTTGATGCTAAAAAGATTCTCCTGATCGAGGATGATCCGATTAATTTGCAGATGACCAAAGAAATTCTTGAAAATTTAGGTTTTGATACAGACACTGCTCAGAGCGGTTTTATTGGCGTGGATATGGTCAGCATTACGCGCTATGATGCTGTTTTGATGGATATTCGGATGCCTGAAATGGATGGGTATATGGCGACTCGTCGTATTCTAGAGATAAAAGGGAAGGATGCTCCGCCTATTATTGCCTTATCGGCGGACGCAGTTGAAGGAGTAGCTGAAAAGGCAAAATTGGCAGGAATGAGTGGGTATGTAACCAAGCCGTTAAATCCTGTGCAACTGTTTGAGATTTTAAAAACATGTCTCAGAATTGAAACAACTAAAGACCTCTTGTCAGAAAATAATCTTCTAGCCCCTATTCAGAAAATGTGGGTCGATTATGCAAGCGGTATCGAGCGTTTGGGAGGTAAACAAGATAAATATCAACATATTCTCAAACTCTTCCACGAAAACCACAAAAATGACCATAATACGATACATCAGCTGTTAGAGATCGGCAATTTTGCTGAAATAAAGAAACTATTACATACCCTAAAGGGGATTTCAGCAAATATTGGAGCAATCGAGCTTAGTGAAGCATCGCTGCGGCTAGAAAATGCTCTGGACTACCAAGCTGAAGAGGAGATCTATAAAGAGAAACGTCAATTTGAAATCGCTTTAATTGAAACTTGTAACCGCGTGGCTCAGTTTGCAGCAGACTTACCTATAGAAACTGAAATAATAAAGGTTGAAACTATGGATATTCAAAGCCAGTTAATAAAGTTAGTGAAGCTATTGGAAGAGGGAGATTCAGAGTCATCCTCTGTTTATGCAACTTGTAAATATTATCTAGAGAAAGAGTTGAGTAGTCTGGACTACTGCCAGCTGAATGAGAAAATATCCGCGTACAATCTTCAAGAAGCTGCTGAATATTTAAAGAAACTATTAATAAAAGAAACAGGAACACAGACCGCCTAGATAGGGGGGACGCAAATGTTTAAAGTGTTAATTGTTGATGACGACAAATCGGTAAGGTATATGCTAAAGAGATATAATAAGTGGGCTAACTATGGATTTAGTGTGGAAGAGGAAGCAAGTGATGGTAAAGAAGCATTGGGAAAGCTTTTATCCGGTCACATTGACCTTGTCATAACGGATATTAAAATGCCAGGTATGGATGGGATAGAGTTTTTAATGGAGCTTAAGTTTAGGAAATGGGATGTCTGTTCAATTCTACTCAGTACGCATAGTGATTTTGAGTATGCGAAGCAAGGGATTCGGTTGGGTGCCTTTGATTTTATGACCAAACCTTTAGAGGATGATGTTCTGAGTGAAGCTTTGGAAAGAGCGAAAAAATACCTAGATGAAAAAAATCGACTGAGAATCAGGGTTGAAGAAGAACATAGGTTGATTGAAGATGGCCTGACGCATTTTTATCCGAAAAAACGAGAAGAAAAAATAGCGGAGCTCATCTTAGTAGGAAACTTGGCGGCTCTAACTGAATCAGAAGCTGCCTTTTTTGAATTAACTAAGTTGCTGGATCAAGACTTGTTTAAAATAGCCAAGCTGCTGGAAATAATGCTTGCAAACCTGAGTGGAGCGATGTATAAGGAGTTCTCCTGGCTTCAAAAGGTGGAAGAAGTTGCTTTTAGTAATGTTCTGCAACACGCTGATTCCATGCAGGATATGAAGTCAGAGTTTTTAAGCCGTATTAAGGGTCTGATCACTGTTATTAAGAAATATGAACTTCATCAAAGCGAAAGTATTGTCAGAAAGACGTGTTTATATATAACGGATCATATTGAAAAAGATATCAGTCTTGAATTGGTTGCCAAAGAGGTACATGTGAGTAAAGACTATCTGGGGAAACTCTTTAAACAAAAAACGGGTGTAAATTTTAGTGATTATCTGACAAAAATCAAAATGGAATATGCTAAGCATCTGCTCGGAACCGGTGAATATAAGAATTATGAAGTAAGCGAGAAACTTGGTTATAGCAGTCCGGATTATTTCTGCCGTCTGTTTAAGAACTATACTGGTTATACACCCTTACAGTTCAGAAAATCAGGGCTTTAAGAGTGTACTAAGTTCAGCTAAAGCTGAATTCAGGTTAATCGGACAAAATTTCACACCGGTTTTTTAGGGGGAAATAGCTATTTTTTACGGTTTTATATTAGGGGGATAAATGGCACAATAGTATCAAATAGAGTTACTCAATTTTTAACCAGCAACGGCGCTGTGAGGAATGAACAGTATCCACTCGGATACCGAACATTCTTTACAGCGCTTTTTGGTTAGTAGGTTAGCGCTAGCAAGATATTTCAACATTGATTCTGGCCAGTCATGTTGGAAAAGATCAATTATGAGGAGAGGGATAAGTTATGAGAAATAAATTTTTGCTTAAAATGAAGAAACGTGCTACTGGGATGATCTCAGTGACACTTATGGCAGGATTACTATTGACTGGATGTGGAGCCACTCAGGCGAGCAAATCAGCGGAAGCCGTTAGTGCAGGAGATACAATTAAGGTCGGAATCTTACATTCTTTAAGTGGTACGATGGCTATCAGCGAAGTATCTGTTAAGGATTCAGAAATGATGGCAATTGACGAAATCAACGCAGCCGGTGGGGTATTAGGTAAAAAGATTCAGCCGGTTATCGAAGATGGTGCCTCAAATTGGCCAAACTTCGCAGAAAAAGCGAAGAAACTGTTGCAACAAGATAAGGTAGCAACCGTCTTTGGCTGTTGGACTTCGGCAAGTCGTAAGGCAGTGCTGCCGGTCTTCGAAGAAAACAACGGTTTGCTCTGGTACCCGGTTCAATATGAAGGGATGGAAGCATCACCGAATATTTTTTATACCGGGGCTGCTCCGAATCAGCAGATTGTTCCTGCTGTCGAGTGGCTGCTTAAGAATAAAGGAAAGAAATTTTTCTTGTTAGGGTCTGATTATGTGTTCCCAAGAACTGCCAATAAGATTATTAAAGCTCAAGTAGCCGCTATGGGTGGCGAAGTGATTGCTGAAGAATACACTCCCCTTGGACACACAGATTTTAGCACCATAGTTAATAAAATCAACGCTGCTAAGCCTGATGTTGTGTTCAATTCGTTGAATGGAGATAGTAATGTTGCCTTCTTTAAACAACTTAAGGATGCAGGTATTACGTCCAAAGATCTGACAACCCTTTCTGTAAGTGTTGCTGAAGAGGAAGTCCGCGGGATTGGCGCGGCAAACATGCAGGGCCATTTGGTATCTTGGAACTATTACCAAACGACAGATACGCCTGAGAATATAGAGTTCGTTAAGAAATACAAAGCAAAGTATGGCGCAGACCGTGTAACTGATGATCCTATCGAAGCAGCTTATGACGCAGTCTACTTATGGGCAGCCGCTGTTACTAAAGCAGGTTCAACGGATGTAGATAAGGTAAAGGAAGCTGCTAAAGGGATTGAATTTAAGGCACCTGAAGGTTTGGTTAAAATTGAGGGCGAAAACCAACATCTTTGGAAACCTGTCAGGATTGGTGAGGTAACTGCAGATGGTTTGATTAAGGAAATCTGGAGCACCGAAGGGACAGTCAAACCGGATCCCTTCTTGAAATCCTATGATTGGGCCAAAGGCCTTAGTAATTAGTGATTAAACTTTGTGGATTGTGGTTGAACGGTGCAGGTGAGATAAGCCTGCACCGTTGCTGCTAAGACCTTCACGAAAAGGTGGTGGAAACATGGGAACGTATATCCTGCAAATATTTAATGGAATCAGTGTCAGCTCGATTCTTATACTAGCAGCGCTGGGACTTGCCATTACCTTCGGTTTGATGAAGGTCATTAATATGGCTCACGGTGAGTTCATCATGATCGGCGCTTATGTTACTTATCTCGTTCAAAATATATTTATAGGGCATCTGGATAAGAGCCTTTTCGGACTATATTTCATTATTGCCATACCCATTTCGTTTATCGTTTCCGGTTTTATTGGATTTGTTTTGGAAGGGACTGTGATACGCCACCTTTACAATAGACCGTTGGATAGCATACTGGCAACCTGGGGCGTCAGTTTAGTGCTTCAGCAGCTGGCAAGAAGTATTTTTGGAGCGCCTAATGTTGATGTGAAAAGTCCGGGCTGGTTGGAAGGCGGACTTGTTATAAGCCAAGGGCTGCAACTACCCTATAAGCGGCTGTTTATTATTGCCTTAGTCATTGCTTGTATTGCTGGTATGTATGTCCTGTTTTATAAAAGTAAAACGGGACGACGAATTCGAGCGGTCATGCAGAATCGGGAAATGGCGGAGAGTATGGGGATTAATACTAGAAGGGTGGATGCTTTTACGTTTGCTGTTGGCTCAGGGCTTGCAGGAATTGCCGGGTGTGCCTTAACCTTACTAGGTTCAATCGGGTCCACTTTAGGAACTTATTATATTGTAGATACATTTATGGTTGTGGTTCTTGGTGGAGTAGGAACTCTTTTGGGAACTGTAGCCGGTGGACTACTGATAGGCACAGCCAACACTACGCTTGAATTTTTCACCAATACCTCGCTGGGTAAGGTGCTGGTTTTTATCTTGATTATTTCATTTTTACAATGGAGGCCCAAAGGACTGTTTAATATCAGCAGCCGTTCGCTAGACGAATAGAGTCTAGTATTACGGAAAGGGGGACAGGACCATGTGCGATGATCAATGTTCGATGCTTGGGAATCGAAGTTTAGTAAAGTCAAAAGAAAAATTAGTATTTTCTTTAATCATCCTGGTTTTAGCCCTAGCTCCTTTGTTTATATCCGATTTCAGAGTGAATTTACTGGGAAAATTTATTGCCTATGCTATTCTGGCTATTGCTTTAGATTTGATCTGGGGATTTACGGGGATTTTAAGTCTTGGACACGGGGTGTACTTTGGGCTTGGAGCATATTGTATGGCCATGTATCTTAAATTAGAAGCGGCCCAGGGAAAACTACCGGATTTTATGTCTTGGAGTGGACTTGAACGACTGCCTTGGTTTTGGAAACCTTTTTCCAACAGCCTTTTTGCAATCGCTATGGCAATTCTGATTCCGGCACTATTGGCCTTCTTTATTGGCTTTTTAACCTTTAAGAATCGCATCCGGGGAGTCTATTTCTCCATCTTATCCCAGGCCTTATCTATTATTTTCGTGGTACTGTTTGTTGGGCAACAGGCCTATACCGGTGGAACAAATGGTCTGACAAACTACAAAACTATCATGGGCTTTTCGTTATCCCATGGCTCAACGAAGATCGTTTTATATTACATCTCCATAGGACTTCTCATTTTGACTTATGCATTTTGTAGCTTTTTGGTTAAACGAAGAATAGGCAGGATACTTGTAGCTATCCGAGACGGAGAAAATAGAGTTAGGTTCTCGGGCTATGATCCTTCAACCTATAAGATATTTGTCTATTGTCTATCCGCGGGCATTGCCGGGCTTGCTGGTGCTATCTTTGTACCGCAGGTGGGTATTATCTCCCCGGCTGAAATGGGTATTGTGCCATCGATTGAAATGGTTATTTGGGTAGCCATTGGTGGACGTGGAACATTGATAGGCTCTGTCATTGGGGCAATACTTGTCAATGCCTTGAAAAGCGGCATTAGTGAAAGTTTCCCGGATGTATGGTCTTATTTTATTGGGTTTGCCTTTATTTTCATCGTCTTGTTTATGCCGGATGGTATTGTCGGACTGGTCAAGAAAATAGCAGGGAAGTTTGGTAACCAGGCACTTAAAGGAAGCCGACAGATGAGTTCGAATAAAACGGCTTAATCAACTCGATCAAACCAGACAAAGGGTATTTCAAGTCACTAAAATAAAAAGGGCGGTGGGGATATGGATTCGATATTACAGATTGATAATCTAACCGTAAGTTTTGATGGATTTAAGGCCGTTAATAATGTAAATACCGGGATTGAGAAAGGTGAGATTCGTTTTTTTATCGGTCCGAACGGTGCTGGAAAAACAACCTTGTTGGATGCTATTTGTGGGAGGGTGAAGCCCCAGTCAGGGCAAGTTATGTTTTTTGATTCAGACGTTACCCGCTATTCGGAGCATGAGATTGTTAATATAGGAATAGGACGGAAGTTTCAGGTGCCTTCCGTTTTTACCAATATGACTGTGTATGAAAACATGGAACTTGCTGTTGTGAAGGATCGTTCGCTGTATTCTTCCCTGTTTCAGAGGCTGAAAAAGGAGCAGATGGAGAGGATTGAAGAAATCTTAGTCACGATTGGGTTGTATGAAAAAAGATTCAACACTCCGACAGCCTTATCTCATGGCGAGAAGCAGTGGCTGGAAATAGGCATGCTGCTGGCCCAAGAGCCTAAACTCATGCTCTTGGATGAGCCGGTTGCCGGAATGGGTCGGGCTGAGACCGATAAGACAGGGGAACTTTTGAAAAAGATAGCTCACAATTGTACCATTATTGTCGTCGAACACGACATGGAATTTGTCAGGGACTATGCAAGTAAAGTTACAGTCCTCCACGAAGGGGCAATCTTGGATGAGGGCAGCGTTTATGAAGTCCAGAATAATCAAAAGGTAATAGACGTATATCTCGGACGGGGTGGGGAACGTGATGCTTGATGTAACAAACCTGGAGGCTTATTATGGGGGAAGTATTATTCTGAATGATATCAATCTGCGTGTGCCAAAAGGGCAGATTATCTGTCTGCTCGGCCGAAACGGGGTAGGCAAGACAACTTTTTTAAAAAGTATTATGGGCTTGATTAAGAACCCTAAGGGGAGTATTAAGTTCAACGGTCAGGAAATCATTACGAAGCCTACCTATTTTAGGGCTCGACAAGGGATTAGTTATGTGCCGCAAGGTAGGGATATTTTTCCTCAATTAACCGTCCAGGAAAACCTTTTACTTGGCCTTGAGGTGTTCGGAGGGCAGGGAAGTATTGATGAATCGATCTATGAACTATTTCCGGTTTTGAAGGCCATGCTTAAAAGAAAAGGGGGAGACCTAAGCGGAGGGCAGCAGCAGCAGCTGGCTATTGCTCGTGCTCTTGTGTCTAAGCCCAAATTACTGATCTTGGATGAACCTACTGAAGGGATACAGCCATCTGTAATCCAGGAAATCGGCCGGGTTATCAAACAATTGAAGCAGGAAACGAACTTGACCTTTCTGATTGTGGAGCAGTATTTAGAGTTTGTCGTTGAGGTGTCCGATTATTATTACGTGATGGAAAAGGGGCTTATTGTGACAGAAGGCTTCACTAAGGATTTAAATAAAGAGGAAATTCAGAAACGGATGGCCATTTGATGAATAACGAGTGACGGGAGGCTTAGACGATGCATTTAAGTCCGACTGAAAAAGATAAACTGTTGATTTATACGGCAGGACAGCTAGCACGTGAACGCTTAAACAGAGGATTGAAGTTGAATTATCCAGAGGCAGTATCCTTGATTAGCGCTGAATTGCTGGAGCGAATTCGTGATGGGTTTACGGTCGCCCAACTCATGGAGATGGGGATGAAGATCCTGACTCGTGACCAGGTTATGGAGGGGATCCCTGAAATGATTGAGGAAATTCAGATTGAGGGAACCTTTCCTGATGGAACGAAGTTAGTAACGGTACATCACCCTATCAGGTTATCCGGTCACTAAGCGACACGAATAACAGAGGTTAGAGGTTAGAGGTTAGAGGTTAGGGGTTAGGGGTCAGAAGTTAGAAGTTAGAAGTTAGAAGTTAGAAGCCGGAGGCCGGAAGAAGGCAGTTAGATTGAGGTCAAATATCGAACTTCACAGGGAGGTAAAAGTATGATACCAGGAGAGTATAAATTGGCTGAAGACGTCATTGAAGCAAATCAAGGCCTATATACAGAAACCATCACAGTTGAAAACACTGGCGACCGCCCTATCCAGGTCGGTTCTCATTATCATTTTTTCGAAGTAAACAGATATTTAGTCTTTGAGCGAAGCTCAGCTTGGGGCATGCATTTGAACATTCCGTCAGGGACCGCTGTTCGTTTTGAACCTGGAGAAAGCCATAGGATTAGGCTTGTTCAATTTTCAGGTCAGGGTCCTTGGCTTGGAGCAAATAACTTAACGGCTGGTTGTAAGGACAAGACGAAATGTATCGAACAAGCTAAGCTGCAAGGGTTTATGTAACGGAAGTCGGAGGGCGGAAGCCAGAGGCCAGATTGAGTTAAGTAGTTCGAGGTCCGAATAATGGCTAAGCTCCTGGATAATACGTTTCAGTTGGAAGTTAATACCGAACCTGAAAATAATGTGAGGGGGAAGATCTGTGACTTTAAGCATGTCACGACGTCAACATGCTGATATGTATGGACCAACCACTGGCGATAAAATTCGCTTAGCAGATACAGAGCTATGGCTAGAAGTGGAGGATGACCTTACCAGTGCGGGTGATGAAGCAAAATTTGGTGGTGGTAAAGTCATTCGCGATGGTATGGGGCAAGATCCTCAAGCTTTGGAGGAAGCTATGGATTTGGTCATTACAAATGCAGTGATTATTGACCATTGGGGTATTATCAAGGCTGATATAGGTATTAAAGAAGGACGAATTCATGGCCTAGGTCACGCAGGGAATCCCAAGACGATGGCTGGGGTTAACCTTTCTATAGGGGCAGGCACCGAGGTGATTGCCGGAGAGAACTATATCATTACTGCAGGTGGAATTGATAGTCACATCCACTTTATTTGTCCGCAGCTGATTGAGACAGCGATTGCTTCCGGTATCACAACTATGTTAGGGGGTGGAACTGGCCCAGCCGCTGGAACAAATGCTACAACCTGTACACCGGGGAAGTGGAACATATATCGAATGCTTCAGTCCGCTGAAGGGTTTCCCATCAATCTTGGTTTTTTTGGAAAAGGAAATAATTCTTGTCCGGAACCGCTGATCGCCCAAGTTAAAGCTGGCGCAATAGGTCTAAAACTACATGAAGATTGGGGATCGACTCCTGCCGCTATTGACTGCTGTCTAATGGTTGCTGATGAGTATGATATTCAGGTGGCCATCCATACAGATACTCTTAATGAAGCTGGCTTTGTCGAGGACACCATTGCTGCAATTGCCGGGCGTACGATCCATACTTTTCATACTGAGGGAGCTGGAGGGGGTCACGCGCCGGACATTATTAAAATTGCCTCATTGCCCAATGTCTTACCATCCTCAACCAATCCAACCCGGCCATTTACGATTAATACATTGGAAGAACACCTCGATATGTTAATGGTTTGTCATCATCTTGATAAACAAGTACCTGAGGATATCGCCTTTGCTGATTCCCGTATCCGCCCTGAAACGATTGCCGCTGAGGATATTCTCCATGATTTAGGTGTGATCTCCATGATGTCTTCTGACTCCCAAGCGATGGGAAGGGTTGGAGAGGTTATTATTAGGACGTGGCAGACAGCGCATAAAATGAAGATCCAGCGTGGTCCCTTGGAGTCGGACAGTTTAAACAATGATAATAACCGGATTAAACGTTATGTCAGTAAATATACTATTAATCCGGCGATTACTCATGGCATCAGCCATATGGTTGGCTCGGTTGAAAAAGGCAAATTAGCCGATCTTGTCTTGTGGAAGCCGAAGTTCTTCGGTGTAAAGCCTGCGATGGTGATCAAAGGTGGGTTTATCATGCATGCCGCCATGGGAGATGCCAATGCCTCTATTCCTACCCCACAACCGGTTATTCAACGGCCTATGTTTGCTGCGTTTGGTAAAGGGATTGCCGCTTGTTCAGTTACTTTTATATCCCAGGCAGCTGAGGCGGATAGGTTAGCTAAGGAGCTAAAACTTGATAAACAACTTGTTGCGGTGAAGAACTGTCGTCAAATTGGTAAGGCTAACATGAAACATAACTTTGCAACGCCTGATATTGCTGTGGATCCTGAAACCTATCAAGTGACGGCGGATGGAGAAATACTTACTTGCGAACCTGCCGATATCCTGCCTATGGCACAGCGCTACTTTTTATTTTAGTTTGGACGAAGATTGATAGGAGTTTGAAATCTATGATAGTGACTAAAGTGATTGGAAAACTTTCTGACTTGGAACAGGATCATCAGAGCGGGAAAGAGTCGTTAACCATAGAACAGCTATTTCTTGCTTGGGATGAACTTCAGAAGAGGATTCTGCGCAAAACAACCGATGTGGGCAGAGATATCGGGATACAACTGGAAAGTGGACATTTGCATCCTGGAGATATTCTTTACCGGGAAGAGAATCACCTCATCGTCGTAAGGGTAAGAGAAGAGGCAATTTTAGTTGTGCCGGTCAGGAATATTAGGGAAATGGGATTGGCAGCCCATGCTATTGGTAATATGCATGCCCCTATTGAGCTGAAGAGTGATGCTGTTATTACACCCTACAATCCAGTATTACAGGAGCAGCTGGCAAAACAAGGGTTACACTCGGTTAAAAAAGCTGGGGCTTTTGCACCATGAGTCATGAATCATCTCTGGTAGGATTGCGCTTAATGCAGCTAGCAGACTCAGGCTTTCCTTCAGGCGGCTTCACTCAATCGTTTGGACTTGAGACGTTTGTTCAAGGCGGTGACATTAAAAGCAAGCAAGAATTAGCCCAGTTTATGCAGACCTTTCTCTACTATACTTGGCGACCTACGGATCTACTAGCCGTAAAACTCGCTTGGAAAGCGGCACAACAATCAGACATGAAGCACCTTTATTTATTGGATAAACGGTTAAATGCCATGAAGTTAGCGTCTGAAAGCCGTGAAGGAAGTGTTAAGATGGGGAAAAGGCTCCGACAATTACTGGCTGAAATCGATTCCAATTACCTTTTGGAGGCTTATTTTCCCTATGGCCACCAGGCTATTATTTTGGGACATTATGGAGCGGTCGCAGGGATTGAATTAAGGTTATTGCTCGCTGCAGTTGCCCATATGACCACTGTGTCACTTATTGCGAACGGCGTCCGGGCTATTCCGTTGGGCCAAACTAGTGGACAGCAGGTACTTGCGCTCCTTCAACCACTGCTTGATACCTGTATTCAATGGGTAACAACTGCAACTGAAAAAGATTGGGGCGGCAGTGCACCAGCCTTTGATTGGGCAGGTATGGCTCACGAGAGATTATATTCTCGAATTTTCATGTCATAAACAGGTCGTTCAAAAAACAAGTATCGCAAGGAACCGGAATAGCTGATGCTGGAGACGTATAAGGCTACGTTGATTGAGGACGGCTGCTATTCCAGTGACAGCTACGTAGTTTTTCCATGGCCTGAAAGGAGGGGTTTTTAGTGTGGCCGATTCGCATTGGGGTAGGGGGTCCTGTTGGCTCCGGGAAAACGGCGCTTGTCGAAAAATTAACTCGCAATCTGGTGTCAGAGTATAGTCTGGCTGTTATAACCAATGATATTTTTACCAAGGAAGATGCTGAATTCCTTTGCCGTAATGGTGTTTTGCCCCAGGAGCGAATCCTGGGAGTTGAAACGGGGGGATGTCCCCATACGGCCATAAGGGAAGATGCCTCTATGAATTTGGAAGCGATTGATACCCTTAAGGAAAGATTCCCGGATCTGCAACTGATTTTTGTGGAAAGTGGCGGCGATAATTTAGCAGCTACTTTTAGTCCAGAATTAGTTGATGTAGCGATTTATATTATCGATGTGGCCCAAGGAGAAAAAATTCCTCGTAAAGGTGGTCCTGGGATTACACGTTCAGATCTTTTGATCATCAACAAAACGGATCTGGCGCCTCATGTTGGGGCCAACTTGGAAGTGATGGCCAACGATTCACGTCGAATGCGCGGTGAACGACCCTTTTTGTTTACCAATCTAAAAACTGAAGAAGGCTTAGAGAATGTCTTGATATGGATACGTAAAAATGTTATTATGGAGGATATCAAATGATTGCATCGTTAAAGCAGGGTATCCTTCGAGCTGAAATCCAGCAGGTAAACGGTAGGAGTATTATAAGTTCTCTCAAGCAGAGAATGCCCTTACGAGCTTCAAGCCCTCTCTATTTAACGGACAACGGAGCGGTTTTCTTCTATATCATGAATCCAGCAGCTGGTCTTTTGCAAGGAGACCAGCATAGTATTTTATTGCGGGTCAAGCATGATTCACAGGCAGTTGTTTTCGGTCAAGGGGCGACAAAAGTTTTTCGCTCACCGCAACAAAAGCTCTCGAAGGTATTTACAACCTTGACTGTTGAGCAAGGGGCGAGACTGGAATACATGCCAGAAGTTGTTATACCCTTTGCTGAATCATGTTTATTTAGTCGTACGAATCTACAAATATCAAGCAAAGCCTCGGCGTTTTTTTGGGAAATTACTGCACCAGGGCGAGCGGCCCGGCAAGAGCTATTTGACTATAATTTGCTTGATCAGCAGATCAATCTTTTTCTTGACCGTGAATTAATTTTTAGTGACAGGTTTAGGTTGGAGCCATCTATGGTGCCAACAATTTTGAAAACTTGGAATAGCCCGCTGGGTGTAATGCATGGGTATACGCATATGGGCACGTTTGGGGCGGTTGATCCTAATCTGGAAAAGGTGATGCTAGAATTAGTACAGCGAAACACGGAAGACGAAAATGGTTTTCTGGAACATATGGCTGAACGCTACAATATTTTGATTGCCGGAACTGCAATTTGTAAGCAGGCTTATTGTTTCCGAGCCTTGGGCCATAGTGCAGAAGATATTCAAGAGGGATTTAAGGAGATATGGAAAATCTTGCGTTTGAGATTATATAATGAAGCTGAGTGGCCATGGAGAAAATTCTAGCAGATATCATGTATTTAAACTGAGTAGGACTTATTAAACAAGATCGACTTACTTATTTCAGATCCTTGTAACTGGATGAGGATAATGATCGGCTTGCTGAAAAGGTAGTCATTCGACTCCCTCTCCCCCTCGCATAATACATAAGAATTAAAGGTCTTCGTGACTTTAAACACGAAGACCTTTTTAAGGTTTTAGGATATAAACACTCCAACGTTTAAAAGTTTTTATGGACGGATAAACTAAAAAGAACCTCGTTGTTTGTTTCTTAACAAAAAATTCACGAAATGAATTATAAATCCTAAAGACTCATTGATATGATAAGAAGCATCAACCAAACCTTTACAAGAATTATCCTCTAAGAATTTTACGACCTACGGCCAATTGTATAGAAACTCTGAGCAAACACGGCGGAAATGTTTTATCTATATGGGGG